>NZ_NISU01000001.1:256078-556768 GCF_002335805.1 Bacillus sp. FJAT-45350
AAATGGAATACGTTCTAAAACTGTAAAGAAGTACAAGGCGACGACAAATTCTAAACACAACTTACCTGTCTATCCGAACCTATTAAACCAAAAGTTTCAGGTGGACCATCCTAGCCAAGTTTGGGTAGCTGATATTACCTACATTTGGACAAAGCAAGGCTGGCTGTATCTCGCATCGATTATGGATTTGTATTCAAGACGAATTTTAGGTTGGCATATGAGTGAACGAATGACAAAAGAATTAGTCATCACAGCCCTTGAACGTGCGGTTGTTGCCCAAAAACCAACGCCAGGGCTCATTCATCATTCAGACCGTGGGAGCCAATATGCTTCAAATGCTTACCAAAGTTTACTACGGTCAAATGGTATGTTTACCAGCATGAGTCGCAAAGGAAATTGTTATGACAACGCTTGTATTGAGTCTTTTCATGGCGTGATTAAAAAAGAGTTAATTTTTCATAGAAACTATCAAACAAGAGATGAAGCTAAGAAAGATATATTCGAGTATATTGTCAGCTTTTACAACTACAAACGCATTCATTCATCAAACAATTATCAGTCTCCAATCGTGTTTGAAAAACTCTACTATAAGAATTATGTGTCAATAAGAAAATCCTCACTATCAAGTTGAGGGTGAACCCTTAACTTGATAGTGAGGTCACCAAGCGTAAGCGCGGTAGGGAAAAAGCAAAAGTCCCTATTCGATGTGTCCATTTTCTTGACATAGTATCATTTCTGCCTAAAGTTCGTCACTCTAATTATAATAACTATAAAAAGGAAGTGATTATATGAATAAGGCTGTTATTCTAGCGGGAGGAACAGGTTCACGCTTATCGCCTATCACACGTATCATAAATAAACATCTACTACCAGTAGGTAATTACCCTATGATTTACTGGTCAATTTATAAAGTAAGGGAAGCTGGTATTGAAGAAATCCTGCTATTAACATCACGGGAGTATTTAAGTTTGTTTATTCAATTACTTGGTGAAGGCGAAGAGTTTAATGTGAAAATAAAATATAAAATTCAAGAATCAGCCACTGGAATTGCAGGCGCCTTATCGTTAGCCAAAGATTTTATCGGCGATGAAAAATTCCTAGTATTGTTAGGAGACAATATTTTTCAAGATTCGTTACAGCCCTATTTATATGAATTTGAGGATAATAGGAGTGGGGCATTTGTATTACTAAAGGAAGTTGAGCAACCAGAACATTATGGAATTGCTAGGTTCAATAAGGATAAGGGAGAAATTATCTCAATTGTAGAAAAGCCAAAGGAAGAAGGACCAGCTTATTGTGTAACTGGGATTTACTTTTACGATCCTTCTGTTTTTTCTTATATAGAAAGAATTTCACCATCAACGAGAGGGGAATTAGAAATTACCGATGTAAATAATTTTTATCTCAATGACTCGTTGCTATCTTATGAAGTATTAAAAGGCTGGTGGATTGATGCAGGTACACCTGAATCTCTGTTTCTAGCAAATAAGTTCGTCCATAAAGGGGATGGAAAGTAAAAGGTGACTGACAAAATAAAAGTATAGGAGGCTGGTTTCATTGATTAGTGGAGTGAAAGTAAAAAGATTAATGAAGCATTGCGATGATCGTGGCTATTTTGCAGAGCTAGTTAGGGAAGATGAAGGTTTACTTGAACGGTTTGGGCAGGCTTCTATATCAATGAGCTATCCAGGTGTGATAAAAGCATTTCACTACCATAATTATCAGGATGATCTTTGGTTCTTTCCTTCAGGAAATGCTCAAGTTGTCCTTCATGATTTGAGGGACACATCCCAAACATATGGAGAAACCGACGTTTACTATTTAGGGGAAGAAAATCCTATCCTTTTGTTAATACCAAAAGGGGTTGCTCATGGGTATCGAGTATTAGGTGAGCGACCTGCAACGATTGTTTATTTTACAACAGAAGCGTACAACGGAGTGGACCCAGACGAAAGAAGAATTTCTTACAATGATCCTTGTATTGGTTTTGATTGGGTAACGAGGCACCGGTAGACCTCAAAAGTCCTATTCATGTTGTTAACTACCAACATTTTAAGTTTAATATGGAGTGATTCAGTTGACGAAAGTTTCCATAATTATGACTAGTTATAATAAACCAAAGTTTATAGGTAAAGCAATAGAAGGTATATTAAATCAAACATTTACAGATTTTGAGTTGTTATTAATGGATGATAATTCTAATGAAGAAACTCAAAAAATAATTGAATCATATTTACACGATAGTAGAATTAAATATTTTCGAAGTAATATTAAAAGTACGATAGAAAGAGTACAAAAAACCCGGTATGCTGTCTTAATTAATGAAGCTTTAAGAAAAGTAGAGGGAGAATATATTTCATATGCAACAGATGATAATATATACCTCCCAAAAAGGTTAGAAATAATGGTGGATTATTTAGATAATAATCCTTCAATCCCGATTGTATATTCATCGTCTAAAACAACACATGTCGATAAAAATGGAAGCACAACACATCAAATAGAAAGAAAAGCTATAGTTAATCAATGGCTTGCCTCATGTGTTATAGATCATTGCTCGATAATGCATAGAAAAGGTATTTTAAAAGAAATATATATAAAATGGGGTTCTTATTGGGATGAAAATCCAGAGTTCTATAGAATTGGAGATGCACGCTTTTTTTGGAGGGTAAATCATTTTTGGCCATTTTATCCAATTGATGAAGTACTAGATGATAACTATATTACAGAGGAGTCTATACATCATCAGTTGGTATTTGCCGATGAGAAATCAGAATTTGCTAAACTGCTTCCGCCACAACGAACATGTAAAGAATTACGTGAGGATTTAAGAAGGAATATTAGAGGGGATAATATATGAAGGAGATTTATTTAAAGCATTATTGGTTATTATTTATAGAATTTATAGAGACATTTAAAGAATTAACTCATAATAATATTCCTTTAGCATTGTTAGCAAACTTTTATCAATATATTGATGAAAATGTAAAAAAAGAGATGCATGAGGAAAGCTTTAGGCAGAAGATAAAACAAGAAAGGCTTAAGATGGAGGAAATTCAACCATATTTTGAAAATTTATTGGAACCAATTAAAAGTCCATTAAAAGAGAAAAAGCCAGGACCAACACTTTTAAACTTTGCGTATTTACGTTTTCCCTTAGAGACTTTTCATGATGAATTTAGACCTGAACAAACAGCTGTCCTTATGGGCAGAAAAACAAAAGATAATTCATATCAGGGAATCTCAATTTATCACCTTGTCGATTATGAAAAGAAAAATACTGAAGAAGAGGTACTTTTGATAAGAAAAGCAAAACAAATTTTTACTAATAATAGTAATCACATTTTATTTAGTAATCATTTCTTTATAAACAAGTTTATTAGTCAAATACCAACTATGATACGGATATTGAATAGTGTAAAAAATTTTTTAACGGAAGTTCCTATTTCCTGTGTCATAGTGGGTACCACAGAAGACTTAATAAGCCGTACACTTGCGATTGTTTCTGCTTCAAAAGGTATACCTAGTATTTGTATGCAGCATGGTGCTCTAATGGGGGAAGAAGCATTTTTACCGATATTTACCACTAAGGTGGCTGTTTACGGAGGATATGAGAAGCAGTGGTATTTAGCAAGAGGAGCTATTGAGGAACAAGTGGAAATTATAGGTCATCCACGTTATGATACTATTTTTAAAAGAGAAAGTATGCCAAAAAAACAATTTCAAGAAGAGTTTAACTTGGATCCCAAAAAGCAGTATATACTAATTGCAACTCAACCTGGCTCTCAGAAAAAATGGAGTCAATTAGTCAAGAAACTTATTAAGAATACAGACTATGAAATAATAATTAAGCCTCATCCGTGGGAGATTGGGAAAAAAAACTATTCAATCTATGAAGCACTAGGTAATAAATATAAATCCGTTAAACTTATTTTGAATAAAACGATATCAATATATGATATTTTGCCAAATATTGATCTTGTTATCGTTAAAACTTCTACAGTAGGTTTAGAGGCAATGTTATTAAACAAACGAGTAATTGTACTAAAGGATAGTATGTACCCTTATTATGATCAGCTAGGGAAGTTTGCAAATGATGATATATCAAGTGTAGTTAAACAAATTAATCAACTTTTCATTGACACTAAGTTACAACAAGAATTTGAAGAAACAAGAAACCAATTCCTCACAAATTCTTATCCGCAAAAATTATCAGGGATAAGACTAATTGAGTTAATAAGAAAACTTACAAATGGTTAATATATATTACCAATTTCTAGTTTTTTCATAAACTACGATGTCTAGGTCACAGTTTATGAAAAATTGAATATAACAGTATATTTATGCTGGTAAGGGAGAAGTAAATTTATAATAATGAAGTGTATGTATTATATCAAATTATTCAAGAAAGGAGGACTGATTGTGTTCTTTAGAGATAAAAAGCTTTTAATTATCGGAGGAACAGGAACAATTGGGAGAAATATAATTAAGCATATTTTAGTAGAACAACCTAGCGTGATTAGAATCTTCAGTCGAGACGAATATAAACAATACCAACTACAAAATGAATTAGGGGAAAGGTCTAATCTACGATTTTTAATAGGAGATGTTAGGGATTACGATCGTGTTTATAGCGCAATGCAGGATATTGATTATGTTTTCCATTTAGCCGCAATGAAGCATGTACCATCTTGTGAATATAATCCTTATGAAGCGGTATTAACCAATATACAAGGAACATATAATGTAATAAAAGCAGCAAACGCTCAATTTGTAAAAAAAGTAGTTTTTACTAGTTCAGATAAAGCTATCTCACCAACCAATACGTACGGTGCCACTAAACTAACAGCGGAAAAACTAATTACTGCGGCAGAAGCTACTAAGGGGAATGGTCAAACAACTTTTGCTAGTGTTCGATTTGGTAATGTGCTTGGCTCAAGAGGTTCTGTTATTCCTTTTTTTAAAAAGCAGCTCATAGAAAATAAGAGAATAACAGTTACTGATAAAAAGATGACTAGGTTTATGATGACATTAGGTCAGGCAACGAAACTAACAATCAAAGCACTTCAAGAATCGCAAGGTGGAGAAGTTTTTGTTCTAAAGATGCCAGTTATCCTCTTAGAAGATTTAGTTTCTATTATTATAGAGGAAGTATGCGGAAAATATAATATTAAATTAAAAGAAATAAACGTAGAAGAGATTGGGTTAAGAGCAGGTGAAAAAATGTATGAAGAATTAATGACTTATGATGAATCAACGGTAGCATGGGAGTTACCAGATATGTTTGTGATTCCTGGACTTTATCAAAAAGATGACAAGTATCCTGGAGCACAAAAGGCACTTCGCGGTACGTATAGCTCAATGAATCAAGTTCCACTTACAGATATTGAATTATACAATTTAATCAAAGGTGAACTATTAATATAATAATAGAACATACTTTTATAGAGTGTTCAAAAATTAGTGGCAATGGCTTCGTGCACTGTCCGCCTTAGTAGGAGAAAATCGCTCCAAAGGCTTTTAAAAGATTAAAGTGGCTTCACTCATTGCTTCAAGGTTGTTTAAAAGGGAAAAGACCCCCTTTTTAAACAACCTCTTTTACTATTTAACAGTTTCTTTTAAAAAAAAACGGTATATTACAGGAACCCTACTTATAAAATAAAGTGAAGTACTTACATGGAACAGATGATAGGGGGAGGGACTGTTTGAAAGTTCTTGTTACTGGTGGTGCAGGATTCATTGGTAGGTGGGTTGTCCAACAGCTGTTAAATGATGGTCATTATGTCTGGGTTCTCGATGACCTTTCAAATGGTCGAATAGAGAATATTGAAGAATTTCTAGGTCACAAAAAATTTAAGGAAATGATAAAAGGTGATATTAAAGATGTTTCCCTATTAAAAGACATATTTAAAAATAAGTTTGATATTTGTTATCATTTAGCAGCAAGTATTAATGTTCAAGATAGTATTGAAAGTCCAAAAAACACATTTGATAATGATACGGTTGGTACTTTTAATATTTTGGAACATTGCAAAGAAAGTAATATAAAGATAGTCTTTATGAGTACGTGCATGGTATATGATTGTGCATCTAATATAAGTGGAATTAAAGAAAATGATAAGATTAAACCTGTGTCTCCTTATGCTGGTGCAAAAATAGCAGCCGAAAATATGGTCTTGTCCTATTATTATGCATATGATTTACCAGCTGTAGTTATTCGTCCTTTTAACACGTATGGTCCTTATCAAAAAACGGGTGGTGAAGGGGGAGTTATCGCAATCTTTATAAAAAATAAGTTAGAAGGAAAACAGTTACAAATCTATGGGGATGGTACACAAACTCGTGATCTCCTTTATGTAGAAGATTGTGCTCGTTTTGTTGTGTGTGCAGGTTATACAAAGGAAGTAAATGGAGAAATTGTAAATGCAGGATTAGGTCGTGATATTAGTATTAACAGTTTAGCACAGATAATTGCTGAAGATGGTTCTCGTATCGACCATGTCAAACATATCCATCCACAAAGCGAAATTCCAAAGTTAATATGTAACTATGAAAAAGCAAAGAAACTCTTAGGTTGGGAGCCTAAAGTTAGTTTAGAAGAAGGAATAGAACGAACAGAAAAATGGATTAAATCAACTAACCTTATTTAATAAGGAGAAATACATGAAAAATATTGATAAACTGTATATAAATGGTGGAAAGCCTGTTAGAGACACATATCTTCCATATGGAAAACAAGAGATTGATGATGAAGATATTCAAGCTATTATTAACGTATTAAAAAGTGACTATCTAACAACTGGACCTACAATTTTACAATTTGAAAGAGCAGTTGCAGAGTATGTTGATGCAAAATATGCTGTAGCTTTTGCTAATGGTACAGGAGCATTACATGGTGCCTGTTTTGCTGCGGGTATTCAAGAAAGTGATGAGGTTATCACGACCCCAATGACATTTGTTTCAAGCTCAAATTGTATTCTCTACCAAAGGGGAAAGCCTGTATTTGCTGATATAGATCCTAGAACGTACAATATATCTCCTCTCTCCATCAAAAAACTCATTACCAAAAAGACAAAAGCAATTATTCCAGTTGATTTTACAGGCCAACCAGCCGATTTAGATGAAATTCAATACCTTGCTAATCAATTTAACTTAGTAATAATTGAAGATGCTGCTCATGCGATTGGAGCAACATACAAAGGAAGAAAAATTGGTTCAATTAGTGATATGACAATGTTTAGCTTTCATCCGGTAAAACATATAACCACTGGAGAAGGTGGGATAATCACTACTAATAATAAAGAGTACTACGAAAAGCTTATTCAGTTTAGGAGTCATGGAATAACACGTGAACAAAATCAACTAAGTGAGAATCATGGGCCTTGGTATTATGAAATGCAATTTCTTGGATTTAATTATCGAATGACTGATTTACAAGCTGGACTTGGGATAAGTCAATTAAAAAAATTAGATAGGTTTATAAAAATAAGAAACAAGTATGTAGATATGTACAATAAAGCATTTCAAGAAGTAAAGGAGGTCACGTTACCTTATCAACTAGCAAATTGTCAGTCGAATTGGCACCTTTACATTATCCGGCTTGATTTAGAACAATTAAAAATTGGACGCAAAGAAATATTTGAAGCCTTACAAAAAGAAAATATCGGCATTAATGTACATTATATACCAGTTTATTTGCAACCATATTATCAAAAATTAGGTTATAAAAAGGGAATATGTCCAAATGCAGAAAAACTATATGCTGAAATTATTACACTACCTCTATTCCCAGGAATGTCTGACAGTGATGTAAGAGATGTAATTAAAGCTGTCTTGAAGGTAATCATTAATTATAAAAAAACTTAATAGAAGGGGTTGATGATTATACAAAAACTAAAAATTATTGCTGAAATAGCTAATGCTCATCAAGGAGATATAGATACACTTAAGACATTAATTATAGCATCAGCAGAATCCGGTGCAGATGCAGTCAAATTTCAATGGTTCAAGTATGACTATCTTGCCACACCTGACTTTAATTGGTATTCAGTTTATAAAAATTTATTTATTAGTGAAGATAATTGGAAGAAAATGCTAAACTTAGCAAGGGACGTAGGACTCGAAATCTGGGTTGATATCTTTGACGAATGGGGATTAAAGTTAGCAAATAAACACAGCTCGTTGATCGATGGGATAAAAATACCGACTACTATTATTCAAGCAGAAAAGTTAGTTGAAGAAATATTGAAATTAAATAAGCCTATTATGCTAGGAGTTGGAGGCTGGTACGATAAAGAAATTGATTCCTTCATTAAACTATTAAAAGACAAGATGATAAATAAGACTAAAATCGTATTAATGCATGGGTTTCAAGGATACCCAACAAAAACAGAAGACGCTAATTTAAATCGCATAAATTATTTAAAAAATAAATACCAATTGCCAGTTGGTTTTGCAGATCATGAAGATGGGTCTCGTCCACTAGCAATAGATCTCCCTATGTATGCAGCATGCATGGGTGCAATTTATATTGAAAAACATATAACGCTTGACCGATCAAAAAAAGGGTATGATTATTATTCATCCTTAGAGCCTGAAGAGTTTTCTTTAATGGTTAGTAAATTACATCAACTAGAAGTAATACTCGGAGGGACAGAAGTAGGCGAGACCCAAAGAAACTATCTAAAAGATGCTGTGAGAGTTGTTAGTTCTACAAATATTAAAAAGGGTCAAGTGCTTTCAAGTAATCAAATAGTTTATAAAAGGTGTGAAAGAGAAGATGCACTTATGCCTTGGGATTTCAAAAAAATGTTACCTTGTATTGCAACGGAAGATATTAGTAAAGATAAACCAGTTCTATCCACTATGATTCGTAAACCGACTATTGTCATTGTTGTCATATGCCGTCTGAAGTCAACGAGGTTACAAAGAAAAGCGCTATTGAAAATTAATGGAATCCCATCAATACAAAGATGTCTTATAAATTGCTTGGCTATCCCGAATATATCGTCAGTAGTATTGGCAACGTCAGATCTACCAGAGGATGATCCTTTGGAACAATTTTCACTCAGTGGAAGAGTAAAAGTGGTTAGAGGGGACCCAGAAAATGTAGCTAGAAGAATGATTAAAGCTGTTAAGCTAACAAATGCGGATATCGTATTACGTATAACTGGTGACTGTCCTGCAGTTTCACCTGAGATAGTAAGTTTATTAATTGAGGAGCATTTAAAAAGCGGTAAAGACTTTACTACAGCCACAAGTGAGCACGCTATAGGTACTGCTGCTGATGTAATAACAGTAGAATCACTTAAGAGATTGTTAAATAGGGCAAACAAATTAATTTATACGGAATATTTATCATTTTATTATTATAATAACCCTAGTATTTTTTCAGTCAATTTAGTTAAATTACCAGAAAAATACCAATTTCCTAATTGGCGTTTGACATTGGATGAAGTATTAGACCTAGAAATGTTTGAAGCTTTATATAAAGGATTAGAACTTGGAGAAGAACCTTTATATTTCGAATTATTAAGGAACTATCTAATATATCATCCAGAAATAATAAAACTCAATGAAAACGTCTCACTATTGTGGAAGGATAATGTAAAAAAAATGAAAGAAATTAATCGAGCTACAATCTTGGAATAAAAAAAGGAGATTTTGCACTTGAACATATTTATTAGAGTTGATTCTTCTTTTGAAATTGGTACTGGTCATGTCATGCGTTGTCTTGCACTTGCGGAAGAATTAAAACAAAATGGAGCAAAAGTCTCTTTTATTAGCCGGAGATTTCAAGGAAACCTTCTCCACTTTATACGAGAAACAGGGTTCAAGGTTTGTGCGTTACCACCTCCAAAACAAAGTCTCTTTCATTTAGATAATGAAGTAAAACATTCTCATTGGCTTGGAGTTGCTTGGAAAACAGATGTTGCTCAAACTAAAAAAAAATTAGAAAAGTCCAAACATATAGACTGGTTAATTATTGATCACTATTCAATTGATAAAAAGTGGGAAAGTGAAATACGACCTTATGTAAGTAATATCATGGTTATTGACGATTTAGCAGATCGGCCACATGAGTGTGAATTGTTGTTAGATCAAAACCTCTTTCAGGATATGGAAAAACGGTACGAAGAATTGGTACCGAAAAAGTCAAAGAAGTTATTGGGACCGAAGTATGCACTATTACGTAAGGAATTTAGAGAGGCAAAAAATCATGTGAAGGTGCGAGACGGAACTGTGAAGAGAGTAATGATTTTTTTTGGAGGAAGTGATCCAACTAACGAAACAACGAAATGCTTAAAAGCTATTGAACTATTAAATCGAAGTGACATTATTTTTGACGTAGTGGTTGGAAGTACAAATCTGAAAAAAGAAGAAGTAAAACAAATGTGTGCAGTACTACCTAACGTAAATTATCACTGCCAGATTAATTATATGGCTAATTTAATGCTAAGAGCCGATATAGCGATTGGTGCGGGAGGGAGTACTATATGGGAGAGGTGTTATTTAGCTTTACCCACAATAACCATAATTACTGCTTTAAATCAAGTAGAGGTAGTGTCTGCTGCAGAAGAAGTCGGGATAGTTTGTAATTTAGGTTATAGTAATATCGTAGATTCAATAGAAATTGTTAGGAAATTAAAGTGTTTAATAAATAATCCAGAGAAAGTAAAGGAGATGTCTAAAAACTCCTTGTTACAAACTGGAGAAAAGTCAAAAATGGATGCCCTAACGCAGTCCATTATTTGGGAGAGTACATCAATGATTGACTTAAGGAACTTTAGCATAAAGGACATTCAGGAGGATCAATTGGACTTGGTTCGAAACTGGAGAAACTCTGATGCAATACAACCTTATATGTATACCGATCACAAGATTACAGAGCTCGAACATAAAGAATGGTTTAATAAAGTTAATAAAGATGAAAGTACAATAGTGAAACTCATTTATTATCTTAATAAACCAATAGGATTGGCGAATTTTTCTAATATTAATAAAAATAATAATACATGTAATTGGGGGTTTTATATAGGGGCACAGAATGCACCAATTGGTTCAGGTACTATATTAGGTTTGTTGGCTTTGGAATATATTTTTAAAAAAGTTGGTATGAGAAAGGTATGTGGAGAAGTATTAGAATTTAATCATACTAGTTTAAATTTTCATAAGAAGCTAGGGTTTGAAGAAGAAGGAAGATTTGTTAAACATGTTGTAAAAGATGGTGAATATATAGATGTAATTGCATTAGCTCTTTTTATTGATAAATGGTCAGCAGTAAAAAAAAATTTATTGTTTAAATATAGAGGTGAAGCGAATGAAGGAACTTAATATTTGCGGGAAAGAAATTGGTAGAAAGCACAGCCCTTTTATTATTGCTGAAATGTCAGGCAACCATAATCAATCATTAGAGCGTGCGCTTGAAATTGTAGAAGCTGCAGCTAAAGCAGGAGCCAATGCAATAAAAATTCAAACTTATACAGCTGATACAATGACTATAAATCTCTCGCAAGGCGACTTTACATTAAGTGATTCTAAAAGTCTATGGAAAAATAAGTCTTTATATAAATTATATCAAGAAGCATATACTCCCTGGGAGTGGCATCAACAAATTTTTACACGATGCAAGGAACTAGGCCTTATAGGGTTTAGCAGCCCATTTGATCAAAGTGCTGTTGATTTTCTTGAATCAATAGATGTACCTTGCTATAAGATTGCATCGTTTGAAAATAATGATTTGTCGCTAATACGTAAAGTTGCGAAAACAGGTAAACCATTAATTATTTCGACAGGGATGGCTACAATTGCTGAGCTTGATGAAACTGTAAGAACCGTAAGAAAGTATGGGTGTAAAGAGTTAATATTATTAAAATGCACGAGTACGTACCCAGCTACTCCAGAAAATACAAATATAACAACCATTCCACATATGAGAGAGTTATTTCAATGTGAGGTAGGATTATCAGATCACACTTTAGGAATAGGTACATCAGTAGCAAGTGTTGCCTTAGGGGCAACAGTAATTGAAAAGCACTTTACGTTATCCCGAGTAGATGGAGGAGTTGATGCACCCTTCTCGATGGAGCCGGATGAAATGAAAGCATTGGTAGATGAATCGAATCGGGCTTGGCAAGCTCTTGGTCAAGTATACTATGGTCCAACAGATATTGAAAAATCAAGTATTAAGTTTAGGAGATCACTTTATGTTACGGAAAATATGAAGAAAGGAGATATATTTACAGAACAAAATGTCAGAGTAATACGTCCAGGTAATGGACTGCCTCCTAAATATTATGAGGTTATATTAGGTAAAAAAGCTAATCAGGATATAAAAAAGGGAACAGCTTTCAGTTGGCAATTGATTTAATAGTCCACCAATGTGTATATCTAGAAATAGTTAGATAGACTTACACTAATATTTAAGGGTTTATATAAGGAAACAGAAATGTTTATGAACCATTTCTAATTTTAATAGAATTATAAGGAGGGTGACTGCTATAGGTGAATATGAAAATTATGATGAGTATTACCGTCATTATATGTCTTTATTCTTGGAATTTATAGACGATTTCAAAGGATTATCTTATATGGGCATTCTATTACCGCTTTTAAGCAAATTTGAACTTTATATTAATGAAGATGTAAGAAAAAAGGTGATCCGACCATCATATAGAAGAACTTTGAAAAGACAAATTTATAGGAATGAACAGATACAACAAGGATTTGACCATTATATAAACCTTATGAAGAGTAAACCACCAAAGTCAATTAAGAAAGGCGGAAAAATCTTACTATACCCAGTTGCTCTTCGTTTCCCAGAAGAGATAATGAGGAAATTTAATCCTAGTAAGACTATTATTCTTACACCAAACCAAAACGGAATTTACTACGGAATACCTATACATTCATTAACAGACTATACAAATAATAAGGATCATTTAGTTAAGAGTATTATGACAAGGGCAGAAATATTATTTGCCTATTATCAGAAGCATCCAATCTATAGTGATGCTCATTTTCAAAGAAAGTTTTTTGAAGATATTCCAAATATGATTCACAGTATTAAGGCAATTAATAATTATTTTAATGAGAAGCCGATTTCGTGCGTGATAGTAGGAGCAACATCTATTATCGAAAGTAGTATATTAGCCCTTTTAGCTGCTTCAAGAGGTATTCCAAGTATTTGCATGCAACATGGTTTATTAATGTGTAAACAACATAGTACATTTCTTCCTGTATTAGCAACCAAACAGGCTGTATATGGTCAGTATGAAAAAGACCTATACACACAATATGGAGTTTCAGAAGAAAATATTGAAATCACTGGGCATCCACGCTTTGATAAAATAAATTCGAATCCTTCAATTACAAAAGAACATTTTCTAGACCAACTAAAGATTGATAAAGACAAAAAATCTATTTTGATTACTACTCAGCCTTCTTCAGATTATTTATCTCATCCTACATTTGAATCTTCTCCATATTGGAACACATATATTGATATATTAGCGAAAGACCCTAATATTGAAATAATTATAAAACCTCATCCATATGAATATCAATTTAATACATTATTTTATTATAAGAAATATAGTCAATTATATAATTCAGTTAAGGTTGTTGATCAGGAAATTGATTTATATAGCATTTTTCATCATGTAGATTTAATTTCAATGGCAGGATCAACTACAGGGCTAGAAGGGTTAATTGCCAATAAACCAGTAGTCTGTTTATCCTATAATCAGAAATTTTGGTCAAATAGAGATTATTATGAAAGATTAGGTGATTTCAACCACTTAGATTCTGAGGCCGCTGCAATTTTTACAAAAAGGATCCTTTATAATGAAAGCATGCAGCAGAAAATGATTGAGTCTAGAAAAATATTTTTGAACTACGCATATCCAAATAAGTATGCTATAGATAAGTTATTTGACTTAATAAATAAACTCACTGAAATATGAGTAAAACATAAAAGTAACCATGTTGCCTTGGAAGGACTCTTAAAAATTGAAAATATAGAGAATTACACTGTCTATGAAATAGTCCTTCACTTAAATGCATATAAATCTTATAAACTAAATCTTATAAATCTTATACTAGGCATTCATAGCAATTGATGTATTGATATTTATAGCAAAGAAACACAAAAAATCCTTAAAGAGAAAAAGGCAATTCAACTTTCAAAAGATAATTTACTTTTTATTTTGGATTGGAGAGGTAATCCTAAAGAAGAACTAAATAGAGTAGGGTACCCACTTACGTGGCTATCCCCTCATCAAACCGTACATTCCCTACTAAGGCATACGGGTTACCAATGTGTTACTTGTATTATTTATTAGTTGCTAACCCTTTGGCAAATTTTATATATCGAGTTCGGTCGGGAGAGCAATATTTCTCTCCTTTTTCTTTTGCTCTTAGAATCGCTCTTCCCTGTTGTTTCTTCTGTTTTTCCTTCATGTATCTTAGATAATTTGCGAGTAAAGGACTGATAACACCACACTGAGGAGTGTCAGAATCGACTTGATGATATTTCCCTTCTTCCATGTAGCCAACTTCATATCATATTTAGCGATGTACCAGGTTCTTACTTCCGTACTATGAGAGCGTCTGATTTCTCTATTCATGATAATAATTTCTGTTTACATTATAATAACCTATCCGACTTTCCTGAAATACCAAGGCTATCTATTTTCTCTGAAAGACCCTCAGAGATATTCATCTCTTCCTTGCCAGTTGACACAAGGATTTTATATTATTTATCAGTGATTTTGCTAAGTGAGATTCCTTATTTTTAAACTTCTGTAATTTTATTTTACAGTACCTACTTAAACGCTTTTCATATTCTTTTATTCCTTCAAGGTAAAACTTTTCTATTTTGTCACCTACTATATAAACTTTAAAGTTCAATCGAATAAACTCTATAACTTATTTCGATAAAGGGCCGTTATCTTTAATATACAGGAGAAATATTTGTAGTAAATGGTTTAATTGAATTAGAGATTTTTTTAAGAATTAGACAATTTATGTTTTAATTCTTATTTTTTCCTAATACCTGATAAACGCACAAACATGTAATATATAGAAATCATATTAATAAGTAAGCATTTACTGGAGGGAATGCAGATGCCAAATTTTAATATTTTTAACTCCAAAAATGACCCATTAAATGTATTTCTAATAAATACATCAGGTTCACCAATTTTTACACTTCCTGTTGCTGAGCTCGAACATCCTACAGTAGTGGTTCCAATAGAGGAATTAGCAACTGAAAATGGGTTGCTATTTGCTGGTTCAACAGGAGCAATTAGCGTTCCAGCTAATGGTTTTTTAACTTTGCAATTAACAAATCCAGCTGGAGCTGCGAGAGTACTAGTTTTCTCAAGGTTATCTGGTGGAGCAACAGTTAATACAAGGATTTCAATTCTACGAAATGGTACTTTTACAGCGGCTGGAACAACTATTACACCGCGAAACACAAACTTTAGTTCTCCTGATAATAGTGTATGGACTGCTAAATTTATTTCACAAGCTAGTGACCCCACCGTTGGAGGAGTATTTGTGATTGAATATTCGGGTCGAATTAGAATAAACCCAAACACAACTATGCTAGTAAGAATGGCAAATAATACAAACAAAACAAATCTATTATCACTCAATTTTTCCTATTGGCAAGAAAGTATATAAATTTTCATCTTATAAATGAAAATAGTAGGTGTGATTAAAAAACGGGATTCTTAAGGTGGTCAGTGGCTACCTTATCCTTTTAATAGGGCTTCAATTTTGTGTCCAGAGAAGACAGATTGCGTGTAGGAACATAAGATAATTTTAAGCATCATGCGTGGATGATAGGTAGGACAACCCTCATTTCGAAGAAATGGTACAAAGGCTTCATTAGGGATACTTTCAACTAAATGATGGACATGGAAGGCAATATCATTATTTTGTAATTTCACTTCTAAATCTAAAGGTAAAACTACTTGATTCATGTATAATTTCTAAACATAAGGACCCTTTTTTCAGATGAAATTTTGTGTGGAAACTATATTTTATCAGAAGTGGTCCTTATTTTTATTCAAAAAATAATCAAAGCCGGTGAAATTTACTCGTCGTAAATTTCACCGGCCTTTTCATCTCAGAGGTGGGTTTTGTCCCAGCCTCTGATACAATAAATTAATTTTCGAGAAGCTTTCTTATTAGTGGGAAGGGGTAACATTAGGAAAAAATACTTTTACGTTTAAGGCTAAAGGTTGGAGCAAACTAGATTTAAAGTTGAACCTGTAATAGTATAATAACTTATCAATCATTTGTCACAGGTAAATCAAAATTATATAGAAAAATTAAAGCCACAATCTCTAGACTTTGAAAGCTCTTAGAGATTGCGAGGTTGATTATTTAGATTCGCCAGTAATTTTATCAACTTTAGTAAAGTGGTAGTGTTCTGCAAGAAAGCGTAGCAAAGGTAGGTAAAACATTTGTGTATTATTAGAAGGTATGTCTTTACTAAGGTTGTAGTCCTCAATAGTCGAACGGGGATGCATAAAGCAAAGTAATGGAGGTACAGTTGGTTCCTCTTCTGGTGTATATACTTCAGAATAGATTATCTCATTGTTTTTTTGGTGTCTTACTAATTCATCAATATGATTTGGATAAAAAATATCTCCTTCTTGAATGTAAGCAATAAATTCACCACTAGCAATTTTTAAACCATGCAATAGAAGTTGCTGTTTAGAGTTTACTCTTGACATACAAATGTGTGTGGTTAAAAATGGCCACTCGTCGTTATTGTAGATTTTATTCTCACAAATAGAATATGGATCAAGTATAATTAATTCAATGTTTTTGTACTTTTGCTTTTGTAAGCTATCAAATGTTCTTTTTAGTTTTCCGCCATTTTCTAGTATACAGATGATCGTTACTAAAATTTGAGGTTGTTCTTTGTTAGAACTAATAAATAAGTCTTTAGTTGAATATGTTTTTTTTATAAATTGTGGAATGTTTTGTCGGAATTCAGCGGGTGATTGTAAAGAACCTGGTAATTCCCATTTCCTTTTAAAGATATTCCAGTTTTCTTGCATACGATTTTGAAAATCAATATTTTCACCTCTAAACGTTGAACTTCCAAAGTGATGAATATATACATCGGAGGCTATCCATAGTTCAAAACCGCTTAGCGAAGCGCGTAAACAAAAATCATCATCCTCATAATTACCTAGTGGGAATTGTTCATCAAAACCACCGATATCATTAATTACTTTATGAGTAATAAAAAGACAAAATCCCGAAAGAAAAGTTGTTTTAGTGCCTTGCCTCCAGTAGTGGAGCATTCTTTCTTTAGCATATTCTTTTATCTCTTCGTATGAATCGAATGTTAGATTAGGAATAAGTTGATTTGAGCCGACATAATTGGAAACAGGCCCAATTATATCAGCATTCTTGTCAGTATGAGAAATAAAGCTACTAAGCCATCCCTTAGTTACTAAGGTATCATTATTTAAAAAGACAAGATAATCGCCTTTTGCTACGTTTATTCCTTGATTACATCCCCCAGCAAATCCTCTATTTTCAACGTTTTCAATTAAATTAAGGACGGGTATTGTCCGCAGATATTCAACTGTTCCGTCTGTAGAACCATTATCGACGACAATAATTTCATAGTTTTCTGAAGTGTTCTCAAAAATACTCTTTAAACATTGTTTTGTCATTTCTAATTGGTTTAACGTTAATATGATAATCGATGTTAGTTTGTCAGGATAGGACTTCACTTTTTGTTTAGAGCTACTTACAATAAATTCGGCTGTTTGTAATTCTTCTAAATCATATTTTGTAAGACTTTTTAATGTGTACCCCGTACTATCATAGTTAAACATTTCTTTTCCCTCTGGAATTTGAATAAAGAAATTAGGGTCTTTTGCAAATCCAATCGTTTTTGGGATAAAGCCACTATCATATAAAACTTTCTTCAACTTATTTATAGAGAAAAATTGCCTTTTTTCACTAAAATTCGAAATTGATTTCTCATTAAGAAACGATTCGAACTCTCCAAGATAACGCGTATTAGGAGTACAAGTGATAAGTGTACCGTTATTTTTTAGATAACGAGAGAGGAAACTTAGTGTACTCGTAGGTTCATGAAGAAATTCAAGATGGTTACAAATAATCACATCAAATGAATATGCTTCGAAAGGTAACTCCAATATATGTTCAACATTTGATTGTATCACTTCATCTAAATACTGATTCGCAATAGCTACTGCAACTGGATCATGCTCTATGCCGTATACTTCAACATCTCTATCCACTTCTTTTAACTTTCTTCCTAACTCTCCATATCCGCATCCTATATGAAGAATTGTCTCCGTATGCTCGGGGATAGTTGTGAGAAAATCCTGCCTCGGAGTTACTTGTTTGATGGTTCGTTTATATGGTGAAGTCCTCTCAAACGAACGTTCTTTCCACGGCATGAGTAGGTATTCTTGACTCTTTTTCTGGTCATCGTTTAAGCCTTGGTGTTCTGATATTACTTGTTTTGATTCTCCGTAGTGTTTTATTTTTACATCGATTGCTTTACCCTCACCATAAAGATTTGTAGGGATATAAGCAGATTGTTCTTGTGAGAAGAATCGCAGAGATTGTATATTTTGCCCCCACGTGGTAAATAGACAATTCTTCCATCCCTCGTTATAAATTTGCTTATCAGCGATAAATGAATGTTCTACAGGAAAATAAAGTGTGTGCAGCCTGAAATAGGTATACTGAGGGCTAGTTGGATCAATTCTAGAAATCTCGGTCAATATTCGCACTTTGGCGGATTCTTCTAACACTTCATTTCCTTGTAAAATGAGAATCCAATCAGGGTGATATTTTAGCGCGCTTTGTAAAAGTTGGTTCTTAAATTGCTGCTGTTCTTTCAGTGTTTTTTCAATTAATTTAACCTTTGGATACCCTTTACATTGTTCGATAACGTTATTTGATATTTCTTTAGCGACTATTAAAATTTGCATTGAAAATGAGGAAAGTATGTTTAATGAATATTCGAGTTTCTCATTGTATTCTCCAAGTGTTATGACTGAAAGAATGGTTGGTTTTTTCATGTTGTTGTCCCCCTCCATAAGTTATCATCTGTTAATTATATGAAAATAGGCGGTTGAATAGTGATGTTTTTGAAGGAAAACTAGAATAGTCTAAACAATTTGTACTCGTTATTCATATCCTATTACAGAAGTCTATGAGTTAATTTTAGGGTGACTTTATGTATTAATAAATAAATAAGAGGTAGGAGTTGTGAAAAAAATGCCAAACTTTTCAACGTTTAATTTAGATGCTGATCAGTTACGTTCGTCTATTTTTGGTACGGATGCTACTGGTGATGTATTAGCGGTACGTACAGATGACCAGGGTCGTTTGGATATCGTTGGTGATATTACTGTTCAGACAATTGAAGCAATTATGGGAGCAACGGTTACAACAATTGAAGGCGGAACGCTGAACAAAGTTGAAACAATCGATGCAGTGATGGGAGCGACAATAACAGCAGGAACGCTGAACAAAGTCGAAACAATCGATGCAGTGATGGGAGCGACAATAACAGCAGGAACACTGAACAAAGTCGAAACAATCGATGCAGTGATGGGAGCAACAATAACAGCAGGAATACTGAACACAGTTGAAACAGTAAACGAAGTAACGACTGTTGTTGCAATTTCTCAGCAAAATTTTGTAGAAGATGATTTACAAAACCAAACGCTTCCTGCTGCTCAGACTGACACAGAAGTCCCTGAAGATCAATTAAGGCGGGATACACAATTCTTTAAAGTTTATACGTATTTTATTACAAACCATGCTACAACAGATACACTTGATGTTAAGATTCAAGTAAGTCCCGATAACAATTTCTGGTTTGATGATATTGCGGCAACTGGAATTGTGGATGAGACAGTGGCACTTGTGCCCAAACGATTCGGTAAGTATACAAGACTTGTTTATAGTACAGTGGGAGAGGTAGCAACCGTTGATTTTTGGTTTAACGCACAGGGCTAATATTGCATAGGATAATAAGGAGTACATAGTAAATGTACTCCTTGTTTTGATTAGTGCTTTAGTAGGAGGAAGATCCAATGGGAGATTACAGATTATCTGCTAATATAATCGTGAGAAATGCCGAGGAAACCATTGATGCATGTTTGCAAAGCATTCAAGACATTGTTGATGAAATTGTAGTCATTGATACTGGTTCAACGGATGATACTCTAGAAAAATTGAAGAAGTATAGTGTGGATCTCTATACATGTGAATGGAAAGATGATTTTAGTGAAGCCAGAAATAAAGCATTGGAATTTTCTACAGGAGATTGGGTATTTATTATTGATGCTGATGAAACATTGCAGGCTCAACGTCGCACGCTTGAGGAAATGATGAGCGATTCGAAAGTGGAAGCGTATTGGGTAACTGTTGAGAATTTTCTTTCAACCAACCACTCTCATTCGAATTCTCAACAAAATATTCGAATGTTTCGTAACAATAAGGAGTACAGGTATGAAGGAAGAATTCATGAACAAATTGCTTCTTCTATTTTACGTATACATCCAAGAAATACACTACAAGAAAGTAATTTAACCATTAAGCATTATGGTGACCTCCCCTATTATGTGGAAAAATATAATAAGAATGAAAGAAACCGTTTTATAATCGAATTAGCGTTGGAAGAAGAACCAAATCATCCCTTTTATTTATATAATTTAGCAGTTGAATATATGAAAATTAAAGAATATGAGAAGGTTGTTAATAATCTAACCATCTGTATAAAAAAAGAAAATAAGAAAGCAACTTATTTGCCACATGCTTATTTGTTGTTAGCAACAGCAAAATTAAAAACGAGAGATTTTAATGAAGTATTAGATTTTATAGAACTTGCAATAAAACGATACCCAGATTATACCGACTTATACTATCTAAAAGCGCAAATATTAGCAGATGGCTATCGCTACGAACAAGCACTGGTAGCATTATATAAAACTATTGAATTAGGAGGAGCCCCAAAGAAATACATTTCGACAAAAGGGGTCGGCACTTTTCTTAGTCACTATGAAGTAGGGAAGATCTACAAAAAAAAAGGGTTTACAAAAGAAGCGATGCAACGTTTTATACTTTGTGTTCAAATAAACCCAAAGGTTGAAAAAGCGTATGAACTTATTGCGGAATGCTTAATAGAATTGAACGCAACCCCTCATGAAGTTCTGGAACAGTTTAATAAAATAAGTACTCTAGCTGGTATTTGTTTTTTTTTAATTGCAAAAGCATTATGTCGAATCGGTAAATATGAAGAGGCAATCCCATTACTTCGGAAGATAAAAGAGGAAGACTTAGCTGTTATGTCTTTACAAAATGAATGTCTGATGCAAACTGGCCAATGTATGGAGGCTCTTCAAATTCAAAGAAAGGCATTAAAGAGAATTGAGAAAGAACATTTTGATTCTGAAGAATGGCTAATTAAACATTTATGTTGTTTTTGGTCCGAAGACTTACCAGTTCCTTATACAGTTAGTAAGCATGTTGAATTTAATCCACACAGTAATTGGCTTATTTTGATAATTTCTTTATTAGAGGAAGAAGACACAGATAAGCAATACCCCATTCCAGAAGAAAAAGTAGCATATCTATTCGAATGGCTTTTACATTATGGATTTACAGATGTTGGAGAACGTATCATGAAAAGATTGAAGAGTATTAATTTTTTGTCAGTTTTTACGAAAACCCTTTACAGGAAAGGGTATGTAATGAAGGCAGCAGAAAGATTCATACAGCTATTGGAATTGGGGCAGTTAGATGATGAAGGAACATTTTATTTAGCGGAAATTATGTACGATAGGAGTCAATACGAATATGCAATCGCTTTGTTTGAAGAGGCACTAGAAAAGAATCCGGACAATTGGAGAGCGAGACAAGGAGCAGCATTAAGTTATTTAGCAGAAGGATTGAAATGGGCGGTAGAAAGCAGAGCCCATTATCCATATTCAGAATGGCTGGGTGTTCAAATTCAAGAGATAAAAGTGAGCATTCAACTGTTAAATGAAGTCGATTGGCATACCAAGTGGACGTATCGTCAAAGGAGGAACGCAAAATCATGAAGCCGCTAATATCTTTTTGTATGATTTGTAAAAATGAAGAAAAAATGATTGCACGTTGCTTAAATAGTATTAAACATGTTGTAGATGAAATGATTGTCGTTGATACTGGTTCGACGGATAAAACAATTCAAATTGCCACATCTTTAGGTGCAAAAGTGTATCAACATGAGTGGGTTCATGATTTTGCTGTGGCACGAAATTCTGGACTAGAGAGGGCAACAGGAGATTGGATTTTATTCTTAGATGCAGATGAGGAGCTTCATCCTGAAGATGGAAAAAAGCTCAGGAAGTTCGCGAAATATTCACGTGCCCCTGGCTGCTATCTGAAACTTATCAACTTTGTAGGGAAATCAGATAATTTTAAAAGTTCAACAAAGGATACAGTGCCCGTACTTCGTTTTTTTCGCAATCATCACGACATCCGATTTGTAGGGCGAGTCCACGAACAGATTGGTGGTAGTATACGAGCAAGGTATGAGACAAAGTATATTCCTTACGAGAATATTAGAATTTTCCATTATGGGTATCTTGAGGATATTGTAAAAGAACAGGATAAAATAAAAAGAAATTTCAAACTGATTAAAAAGCAAGTAGAAGAAGAACCTAAAAATCCGTTTCATCATTACAATATCGCGGGGGAGTATATTCGAGTAAATCAATTTCAATTTGCGTTAGAACACCTTAGGAAGGCGAAGTCATTATGCGAGATAAACAGAGTAGGATTTGGCCACTTAATAGTGAAAA
Organism: Bacillus sp. FJAT-45350; assembly: GCF_002335805.1. Lineage (NCBI taxonomy): Bacteria > Bacillati > Bacillota > Bacilli > Caryophanales > Bacillaceae > Bacillus > Bacillus sp. FJAT-45350. Next base: position 278,950 of record NZ_NISU01000001.1, read on the forward strand.
AAGAGATTACTTGCCTAGATTTTCTTGGTCGACATGAGGAAGCTCTTGAAGTATGTCGTAATGAAATAAAGAGATTTCAAGACTATCCTGATTTATTGTACATTTTGGGTCGTTGTGCGATCGTTTGTCAAAAGAATGAAGAGGCAAAAGAGGCCTTTAGAAAGGTAATGACGATGACAACACCTCCTTCTCATTACGTAATTGATGTAACCATTCCAAAGATAAAAGCTCCGTTTTATTTAGCTAAATTGTTTGAAGAAGTAGGAGAGGTCGGGAAGGCTCTTAATTTTTACGAGGGTATTCTAATGAATAACGGTTTAGCTTATTATCCAGCATTTGAACGATTTTTAGATTTAATGGTAAGCCAAGAAGGAGAGAAGGTTCTATTACGACAACTAAGAAAACTTTCCTTTTCCAAAATAGAAAAGGAATTAATAGTTCAACATCTTTATGAAGCCAATTTCTATGAACTAGCTTTACAGTTAGTTAAAGAAGGTTGGAACGATAACGGACAGATAAAGAATATGCTACTTTTTTTAACGAACCATGAGAGTGAAGTATCGGGGGAAACTAATTTAAAGCTAATTGTACAATGGATAAAGGAGCAAACTTTGCATAACCCGACTAGAATAGAAAATAGTACATTTATACACTTTTTACACAATGGCGAATGGCCTGATGATGTTTACCCTACGAAGTTAGATTGGGAACTCCTTGAGTTTGCCTATAAATTATCTCGGGTTCATGAAAAGAGAAAGAATGCGACACAATTGATGAAGTTATGGAAATACTTTATATTTCTTAAAGGTAATACGAGTGAGGTAAGTAGAGGAGGATTGTCTCTTGCTTTAAATCTTGTTTTTCAGGCAAGGTCATTGTTAAATGAGCAAAAATCTCCTGTTTCTCACTTATGGGAAGACGTTTCTCATCATATTCCTTATCCTCTGATAGAGCAGGGGGGCCGAATAGATGTTTAAACCATATGATATTTCACTATGCATGGTAGTGAAAAATGAAGAAGGATGGATCAAACAATGTTTATCTTCCGTTAAAGATGTGGTCAAAGAAATGATTGTCGTTGATACGGGATCGACTGACGGCACGAGGAGAATTGCTCAATTTATGGGTGCGCAAGTTTTTAACCTTCCATGGAATGATGACTTTAGTGAAGCGAGAAACTTTGGTTTAAATAAAGCGACGTGTGAATGGATTTTAGTACTTGATGCAGATGAAGAATGGGAACAACCTGACGAAGAAATATTTCATCAGCTTTTATCTGCTAAAGAAGTATATGGCTATCATGTAAAATTGCTAAATTACTATGGGACAAAAAAGTTTGATGGAGATTATGTCATCGACTCTGTATGCCGATTATTCCGTAATGATTCTCATATTCGTTTTCAAGGAATTATACATGAAGAAGTCACAAAAAGTATAAAAGAACGGTACTCTTCACAAAGAATCTTGTTTTCAAATCTCAGAATTCATCATTACGGGTATTTAGATCAAGTTATCGAAAAAAAGCAAAAAAACAAAAGAAATATGGAGCTGGTAAAAAAAGCGATAGAACACAATCCAACAGATCTCTACATGCAATACGCCTTAGGGACGGAATATTTCCAAGAGGAAAACTTTCAATATGCGTTAAACGTTTTTGAACCATTACTTTATAAAATAAAGGTAACAGAAGGCTATGCCTCTGATTTGCTCTATAAGATTGTTTATTGTTTTAAGCAACTAAAGCAATTTTATAAAGCGTTGGATTATATAAAACAAGGAATATCATTTTACCCTGATTTTGTTGATTTGTTAGAATTGGAAAGTTTAATATTATTTGAACTTCACCGGTATCAAGAAGCTAGAGAGGTGTTAGAAAAGTGTTTAAAAATTGGGGATGTATCCCATTTATATTCAACATCATCAGGAGCAGGGACATTTCGAACGCTGTACCTTCTTGGAATGGTGAAGGAACGTCAAGCAGAGTGGAAGCAAGCATTTGAACATTATCTTATGGCAGTTAAGGAAGAAGAAAACTTTACATCGGCGCTTTCTCGTTGGGCAAACCTTAGCTTTTATTTTTATGAGGATGATCAGGAGTGGAGAGACCATTTTCAAAAACATTTTACGCAATTGACTGTGAAAAACTGTATGGTTATTTTGATGCAAGCTGTTTTTTGGGTACGACCTAAAATAGGGCTTACATTAGTAGAGAAAGTATCTACAAAAGATTTGCAGTTAGAATTGTTAAAGGCTATCTTTTATGCACAACAAGGAAGTTTTGTAAAATCAAAAAAAATAGTAGTAGAGTTGTTATCTCACCAACAAACAGAACAACTATATTTATATCTTTGGGCCATCCATCGACATTTAGGTGAAAAAAAAGAAGCGGAACACATATTATCAAAACTTATTCACCTAAAACCAGATTATAAAGGAGTCTATCACATCTTTGTAAAAGAAAATAGGAATATTAAGGTATTAGAAACAGTAAGAACACAATGTATTCACGTTTTATTAGCCCTTCAAGCATGGGAGGAATTACTAGTTCTCCTAGTTAGTACGAACGAGACCGGAAGTATTTTTTTACCGAGTCACCATTTTCCAGCTTTTCAACATGTACCACAGTCTGTATTAAAAGAATTATTAGAACAAACAAAAGGTTTATTGCGGGAGTGGGAATATACCGATTTAATTTTCTTAGGCTGGTCTGCATTAAAGACTAATAATCATCACATGTCCTATCATATATTTAAACAAGCAAAACGTAATACAGACAAGCGAATTGAGCATACAATTGGTGCTTTGTTGCATTTAGAAGGAAGTAGCATTGAAACTTTAAACGTTCACTTTGATCTAGACTGTTTGTTACTAACATTTTAAAAATTAAAAAAACTAAGAACTTCCTAGAGAGTTTCCAATAGAATAAATAAGGGTATTTCTACAGGAAAGATATTATTGTCTTTATAAAAAGGGATACATGAGACTTTAGCATTATATTTTGTTAATTACATTAGTTTAAAAGAAAACAAGCTGGACAAAAATGCGGTTATAGATAAATATGTCCAAGTAGAATTGTGAGGTGAGATTATTTTGGAAGGAGAAGATACTAACTTTAAATGGAAAGGTAAAAAAAAAACATGTTCAAAACTAATGGTGTCCAATCATTTAAAGACCTCCATCTCATCTAATTTGAATAATACTCGTTATGTAGAAGGAGAAAACCAGCCTTTATATTGGGCAAGATCTAAAGTTAAACTAAACCCAGAAGAGGATGGAGTTCTTTCTTTTGGTATGGATGAAGAAAAAAAACTTCATCCAATTAAACTAGATAAAAATGGTCAAATCTTTGTTTTAACAAGAGACTTAAATTCACTAAATGATGGGGTTTTGTCATACGGCCAAGATAAGAATAAAGCGGTACGTCCTATTTTAACCGATTATAAAGGAAGAATTGTATTAAAGGCAAAGAGGTTAAATGCTAAAAAAGACTCGATCCAAATCTTTGGTATGGATAAAGAAAAAAAACTTCAACCAATTAAACTAGATAAAAACGGTCAAGTATATGTAGTAACAAAAAAACTAAATTCTTTAAAAGATGGAGTCTTATCTTATGGTCTTGATAAGAAAAAAAAGGTACATCCTATTTTAACAGATAAAAATGGAAGAATTGCATTAAAGGCCAAAAGATTAAATGCCCAAAAAGACTCTATTCAAATTTTTGGAAAGGATGAACAAAATAAGCATAAAGCTATTCTTACGGATAAACAAGGGCGGGTACAAGTTCAAACAACAAAGTTTGTCTCTATTAAAAAGACAATAATAACAAAAAAGTGTTGGTGTGGCGCTTCCTCATTCGATGTATCCTTATATAAAGTATACTCTTTTGCTATTATCAATTTAACAGATAACCCAGCTGAAGTGATATTACAGATTAGTCCAAATAATGAAGATTTCTTTATTGATTTACCTACAAGAGCTATTCCGGGAGGCGAGACGATTGTCTTAGTACCGAAGCGGTTTTTACAATTTGCTCAACTCGTATTTCGTACAAAGGATAAATGTAAGGATACAAAACTGCAAGTATTCTTGCAGGCTCAATATTAAATTATGATAAAGAGGCTTTCTCATAAATTAAACTTTTGAGAGAACCTCTTTTTTGTTTGATTTAATTAATTCCCCAAAATGTTCTATTAAACTCTAGAATACTTTAAATATATAGCTAAATGCGTTTGCTTCCCTTTAAAATGAAGGCGAGTAGTGGTAGATTGAGATGGTTTTGTTTAAATTTAAAATGGTTTAATAAATAATTTTTTGATAGAGGCGCGCACAATCAAAGGTGCATGCCTTTTCATACTTATATAAAGAAGGGAGGTGGAAAAATTGAATAAATTGAAATCAAGAAAATTTTGGATGGCTATCGTTTCAGGTGGACTTATTGTAGCAAATGAAGGGATTGGTCTTAATTTACCATCAGAATCTGTTATGACTATTGCTGCATTAGTAGCTTCATATATTATTGGAGAATCATATATTGATTCAAAAAACGTTAGCAAAGACAAAAAATAATACTAAACAAGAGTTTACAAAACAATTACCTAATAGTGGCTCTAGTTTGTATTAAAATACTAGGTTAGAAATCAAAGACGTCGTCACTTGAATTCAACAGGTGGTGACGTCTTTGCTTTTGTGAATTATTGGACTTTTAGGTTGGAAAACAGACGGTTATCATAAATTTTTATGAGAGGAGATGCATTTCCACCTCGTGAAGAAGCAAACGTTATGACCAATGGATTTTGTGGTTTATAATGCCACCGATAAATATTAATGTTTCTTAGGTGAATGATAAAACCGTTTTTTTTTTTTAGAATAAATATAAAGTATTAGTTAAAAGGGATTAGGAGGGAGGGAGAAAGATGGAGAACATTAGCAAGTTCATTATTGCTATCAGTAGTTCAATCCTGACATTTTTATTTGGGGCTTGGTCAGTTTTATTACAGGTCTTAATAGTTTTTATAATTATTGATTATGTAACAGGTTTAATAGCCGCTGTGTATAGTGGGAAATTAAGTAGCAAAGTTGGTTTTAAAGGGATAATAAAAAAGGTAATGATTTTATCCATTGTAACGGTTGCTCATGGACTGGACATTATTTTAGGAGGTTTTAATTTTCTGAGGGATGTTGTGATTTATTTCTATATTCTAAATGAATTGCTCTCAATTATCGAAAATGCAGGTAGAATAGGATTACCACTTCCAAATGTAATTAAAAAGGCTGTCGAGGTTCTAAAGAAGAAAGATGATTAAAGGATACTAAGATTATGAAGTATTCAATATACCTAAATCTGGGTTAGTGGTATAAATTTTCATTGTTTAAGTGTATTGGCTGGATGCGTGGAATCCAGTTCTTTTCGTTTACTTGAGTACAATTAGATAGCGTAAATAGGTTAATAGAAATCAAAAATTAGAGGTAGTTTCCTAAAAATTTGATACTACTTCATTTATGTGTTTAAGTATGTATCCGCCCGTAAAACGGGCGGTTTTAATTTCGCCCTATAAGGGCACTTTACTGATAATCCCCTAAACGGGACTCAAAATTGACCGTCAACCGTTCACTTCTATTACTTGTCTTGGAATGGATCAAAGTATTCCCGCTTCGTCAAATGATCGGGCAGTCTATCTTCTGCTGTCTGTTCTCGTATATACTTCGGGATAAAACAATGTGATACTTACAATACCATCTTGTGTGTGATAAACTATTGTCACTCGACATGAGTATGCTCCTATCGTTAAAATAGAAGCTGGATTGATGACCATTTACTATTTTAACGATAGGAGTTTTTTTCTGTCATTATACCACTTAGAAGTTTTATATTCACACTTGCTGAGCATGTGTTTTTAAACCCCATTAATAATACCTGAATAATCCTTAATCAAGGATTATTCAGGTCTCCCCATTCCTAAATAGTGGAACCCGAACTTTTTTACTGTTGAAGGGTGAAACATATTTCTACCGTCTAGAAGGATGTTTCCATTCATCTTGTTATGAACTTTTGACCAATCTATTGATTTAAACGTATCCCATTCAGTTGCGACAATTAATATTTCAGAGTTGTGAATAGATTGATATATATCGTCATGAATCGTTATGTTTCTATCAGTTGAGGTAATAAGAGGATCATATGCATGAACTTCAGAGCCGTATTCTAGTAACTTATCTATTAAAGCCAAAGATTGAGAAAAGCGTAAGTCACCCGTATTTGGCTTAAATGTAAGTCCCCACACAGTGATCTTTTTATTTTCGAGTTTTTGGAATACAGACGTTAATTTATTAAGATACATATCAATTTGTGTTTTGTTAACATTCATAGTTGCCTCTAATAAAGGGACACTGACATTTTTTTTACTTGCTGAATGGTGTAAAGAACTTATATCTTTTGGAAAACAAGATCCTCCATAACCTAAACCAGCCCTAAGGAACAATGAGCCGATTCGAGGATCAGTACCAATACCTTTGGCAATATCATCTATATTGACACCATATGCATCACAAATACGCGCCATTTCATTAATAAAAGAAATTTTCGTTGCAAGAAACGCATTAGAAGCATATTTAATGAGTTCTGCACCAGTTAAACTAGTCATAATAAATTTTCCGTGAAACCCTTTATATAGTTGTTGCACTTTCGGAATTGGTCGATTACTTTTAGAGCCAATAACTGTCTTATCAGGATTTAACAAATCAGCAATGGCTGTTCCTTCCTTTAAAAACTCAGGGTTTGAAACAACGTCGAATAAATCTTCATTAATCCCCTTTTCTACTAATGTTTTATGAATCCATTCATTTGTTCCAGGTGGGACAGTACTTTTTGTCATAATTATCTTGTATGAATTTAGGTTGTTGGCAATAGTGTCAACAACACCTTTAATATAGGATAAATTTGTACTTCCATCAGGAAGAGATGGTGTTCCTACAGCAATGATAATAACTCCACTAGCCTTAATTTTATCAGGTATTTTTGTTGAGAAATTAAGAGTACCTTTCTTTATATTCCTAATAATATAGCTATCTAGTTCAGGTTCATAAATTGGAATTTTTCCTTTATTTAATAGCTGGATTTTCTCTTCCATAATATCAACAGAATGTACATGGTGTCCCTTATCAGAAAGAATCGCAGCTGTTGTGAGTCCGACATAACCAGCACCGACGATACATATCTCCATTAAACTATCACCCCTACAAAGTATTAATAGTTAAACTATTTTAGAGGCTGTTTAAAAAGGAGTAGCCCTTTTATCAACAACCTCTATAAAATGAGCAATTCAAATAAAACTTAGATGGTAAAACACGCTCTTTATAGATTATTTAAGTCTTTGCTAAAGGTGAGTCTTCTTTCCTAAATTGGACGTTTCAGCATTAAACCATTTTTGATAGGACAACTTCCATCGGTCTTCTTTTATGAATATTAATCTTAGTAAGGTTTCAAGGAGGGGTGTCAATGGTAAAAAAAGCCATTATTCCGGCTGCGGGCTATGGTACACGCAATCTTCCAATTACAAAGGTACTACCTAAGGAAATGTTTCCTATAGGGGGAAGACCAGCGATTGACTATATCATTGAAGAGGCTGAGAAGGCTGGAATTACAGAAGTGTTAATTATATTATCGCGTACAAAAACAATGATTATGGATTATTATGATCGTTCTCTTGAGCTTGAATCATTTTTACATTCAAACAACAAAAGTCACTTGTTAGAAAAAGTTAAGCTACCAAATGTTCATATACAATATGTAAGGCAACCATATGCTAGAGGACTAGGAGATGCTATTAAATTAGCAAAAGCATTTGTCGGGAATGAGCCATTTGCGGTACTCTTACCGGATGAAATATTGTTAACTGAGAAGGAACCCGCATTAACAGATTTGATTAAAGTATATGACAAATACGATGGAAACGTTATTGGAGTCCAAAAAGAAGAGGAAAGCAATTTAAAAAATTATGGTGTTATTAATGGTCAAACAATAGACAAGTGTTTATATCAACTATTAGATATTGTGGAGAAACCGCAAAATAATCCCCCATCTAATATGGCGGTAATTGGTAGGTATATATTAAAGGCTAAGATATTCGACTATTTAGAAAAACAACAAATTGGGGTTAATGGAGAACTTCAATTAACAGATGCGTTAAGGGAAATGAGTAAGGTAGAAAAGGCATACGGTTTAGAGCTCGTAGGTGAGAGGTTTGATATTGCAAAAAAAGAAGATTATTTAAAGTTATTAAATTTAAAGTCGAATATTGAATGAATGGTGGTTTAGTAATGGAAGATCAGATGATATTACCTTGGGAATTGATTGACCCTTTAGATAAGTTATATGTTCCTGACTATATCTTGGAGATAGCTCATGAAGTTTGTCAATATTATGATATGACTGTAAGTGACATGGAAGTTATTAATGTTAAGTCACATAAAGGTGGGGCAATTTGGAGGATAGATACGGATAAGGGTCCAAGAAGTTTGAAGTTATTACATCGACGGCCAACAAGAAGTCTTTTTAGCCTCGGAGCACAGGAATATTTAGTGAAAGAGAAACATGCTAGAATCCCTCAAATTATTCCCACAGTTGATAGGGAGCTCTACGTTGAAATGGGAGGTAAACTATGGTTTGTAGCAGAGTGGATATCAACTCTAGAACCTGCAGGAACTGACTTAGAAGGAATGAAAGAGAGAAGTTATGCGATTGGTGAATTTCACCGATTATCTAAAGGATATGTTCCACCAAAAGGTGCTGAACTTGCTTCACGACTTCAACGTTGGCCAAAAACCTACAAGAAAATAATTAATAAAATGGAGTGGTTTAGAGATATTACGAATGGTTACTCCCAAATGCCTGCTAGTTCAAAAATACTTTCAGTACTAGATACGTTTGAAGAACAAGCAATAGAAGCATTAAAACGTCTAGAACAGTCTGTATATTTCGATTTAGCAAATAGAGGAATTGAGGAATGGGGATTAGTTCACCAAGACTACGGCTGGTCAAATGGTCAAAAAGGTGAAGAGGGAATCTGGATAATTGATTTAGATGGTGTTGCATTCGACTTGCCAATTCGTGATCTCGGAAAACTTATCTCAGACACAACTGATAAATTAGGAAAATGGGATTACAACTGGGTAAATGAAATGATTCAAGCCTATCATGAAGCGAATCCAATTGATGATGATATGTATCAAATGTTGTTAATTGATATGTCACTACCCAATTTATTTTATAAAAGTGTTAAAGAAATGGTATATAAACCTACTGTATTCTTGGATGAGCAACTTGAAGAGGTAGTAGATCGAATTGTTTCCATTGATCAAACAAAGTGGCCTGTGCTTCAGGAATTAAATAGGCCATGGGAAGGAGGGAAGAAATAATGAATGTACTCATAATTTGTACAGAAAAACTCCCTGTACCACCTGTGAAAGGTGGGGCGATCCAAACGTATATAGCTGGAGCTATCCCAACGTTAAGTAAAGAACACACAGTTACAATATTAGGAACAACTGATCCCTCCCTCCCTGACGAGGAAACAGTTGATAACGTTCATTACGTTAGAAAGCCAGGTGGATTACTTGAAACCTATAGAGAAGAGGTAATAGAATATTTAAAAACTGAAAATTGCTACGATTTGATTCATATTTTTAATCGTCCTCGTTTGGTTACCGCTGTTCGTGAATTAGCACCTGAAGCCAAGATAATTTTAAGTATGCATAATGATATGTTTAAGCCTGAGAAAATTAGTCACGATGAAGGATTATTAGTTATTAAGAATGTAGATAAAATCGTTACAATTAGTGATTATATTGGGCAAACGATTACAAATTTCTTTCCAGAGGTTGCTCCAAAATTACGTACAATTTATTCCGGTGTAGATTTAGATAATTTTGTGCCTTCTTATTCTGAGAGTGCTATAGCCAAAAGGGAGCAATTAAGGAAAGAATACAATTTGGGTTCAAAAAAAATCATTTTATTTGCTGGAAGACTTTCTTTAAATAAAGGTGCTCATATCTTACTTCGGGCAATTCCAGAACTATCCAAAAAGTATTCAGATATTGCAGTAGTGTTAATGGGTGGAAAATGGTTTAGTGATGATGGGATATCAGATTATACGGCTTATGTTCGTTCACTAGCTGATTGTTCACCAGTACCAGTAATAGCAACAGGGTTTATATCACCTGATAAAATACAAGATTGGTTTGCAGCTGCGGATATTTTTGTTTGTACATCTCAATGGCAAGAACCGTTAGCTCGAGTTCATTATGAGGCAATGGCTGCTGGACTTCCTATTATTACAACAAATCGTGGAGGTAATGCAGAAGTAATTGAATTAAATAAAAACGGTCTCATTGTAGAAAAGCCAGATGAACCATTAGAATTTGCAAAACATCTTTCGTATTTAATAGAAAATCCAGATATTTGTCTAGAGATGGGTCGATACGGACGAAAGCTTGCAGAAGCAAAATATAGCTGGGATCGTGTAGTGAATGATATTTTGACTGTTTGGAATGAAGTTGAAAATATGAGTATTAATAATAATCCTCAAATAGAAGACATGTTAGGAGACGAACTAGATGAGTTGAATATGGGAGAACTAGGTTTAGAGCTAGTTAACCTTAATAATGAACTTGAGCCAGAATTGGATAATTCAGGAGGAGAGCTTCAAGAAGAAATGGAAGTTCAAGGTGAAGGGCAACACGAAGGAGAAGAAACAGTTACAGAGGAAGAAGAACACGGAGAAGAAGAAACAGTTACAGAGGAAGAAGAACACGAAGGAGAAGAAACAGTTACAGAGGAAGAAGAACACGAAGGAGAAGAAACAGTTACAGAGGAAGAAGAACACGAAGGAGAAGAAACAGTTTCAGAGGAAAAAGAACACGAAGGAGAAGAGACAGTTTCAGAGGAAAAAGAACACGAAGGAGAAGAGACAGTTTCAGAGGAAAAAGAACACGAAGGAGAAGAGACAGCTCCAGAGGAAGAAGAACTCGGAGAAGACTTGGCATCTCCAACACTAGAGAATGTTAATACGGATGCAATAGAAGACGATTTACTAGAAAAAGAAAAAATTCTATTAAAAACAAAGAAGAAAGGAAAAAAAGAGAAGAAAAAAAGAGAAGAAAAAATTAAATCAAAAAGCAAGAAGAAGTTAAAAAATAAGAAGAAAAAGAAGCCTTTCGTTACAGAAGAACAAAAAGAACATGTAGAGATAGTTGAAGAAAATGAACAAAACCAAATAGAAGGATATGAAGGCAGTGTAGAAATTAATATCACAGAGGTAGATGATAATAACCAAAATGAGATAAAAAAAGATATTCTAATAAGCTTTCGAGGTCAAAGAAGATACTTTACTCGTTCTGATTGGGAAAAGCAAAGAAAAGATCCTTTGTAATAATATCGTAATTAATCCCCCTTTATGTAATTTGAAGGGGGATTAATTTGTAATCAGAAATTACAAAACAGTCATATACCTAATTCTTATGGGACAACATACTCCTGAATTAATGGGAGAATACCCTATAGTAGGTTGAGAAGGTAGTAATCAGTATTATGCAGCGAACAATAAAGAACTAGTCTTTCATTGGCAGGTTGAACCTGTCACCTGGACTACATCATTAGTAGCAACCTAGGAATGGATGGAGGTAAATTGATGGAAAATGAACAACTGATTGTCCCCTGGGATTTAGGCGAAGAAATGGATGACTTTTATGTTCCGGAGTACATTGTAGAAATGGCTTATGAGGTAAATAAATATTACGACATGAATGTCAGTCATATGGAAGTTATTACGACGAAAGCTGATAAAGGTGGACTCATATGGAAGATTGAAACGGACAAAGGTCCACGAAGCTTAAAAATTTTACACAGACGGCCTACAAGAAGTTTATTTAGTCTTGGTGCACAAGAATATTTAGTAAAAGAGAAGAAAGCTAGAGTGCCAGCGATTATTCCAACGAAGGACGGTGAGCTTTACGTTGAAATGGGTGGCAAGCTCTGGTTTGTAGCAGAATGGATTGAGTCGCTTTTTCAAGTAGAAAAGGATTTAGGAGGAGCCAAAGACCTGTGTCATGCGATTGGGGAATTTCATCAACTATCGAAAGGGTATACTCCCCCAGCAGGAGCTGAAATGGCTTCACGTTTGTACCGTTGGCCGAAAACGTATAAGAAAATAGTCAAGAAAATGGATTGGTTTCGAGATATTGCAAAGTTGTATAACGAAATGCCAGCAAGTAATAGTATTTTAAACGTAATAGATATGTTTGAAGAACAAGCAATAGAGGCAGTATCACGTTTAGAACAATCACAATACTATGACTTAATTGCAAGAGGAAATAAAGCCTGGGGCCTTGTTCATCAAGACTATGGCTGGTCTAATGGACAAAAAGGTGATGGTGGAATGTGGATTATTGACCTTGATGGTGTTGCATATGACCTACCTATTCGTGACCTTCGTAAACTAATTACAGGGACGATGGATGATTTAGGAGGCTGGGATATTCATTGGGTAAAAGAAATGATTCAAGCCTATCATGAGGCAAATCCAATAGATGATGATATTTATGAAATGTTAATTATTGATATGTCACTACCAAACTTATTCTACAAAAATGTGAAAGAACTAGTATATGAGCCATCGATATTTATGGATAACGAACTCGATATGTTAGTTCAAAGGATTGTAGACATTGATAAGACTAAGTGGCCTGTTCTTGAAGAATTAGATGCAAATAGAAGTTGGTTAGGAGGCAAATCATAGTGAAAGTACTCATAATTTGTACGGAAAAATTACCAGTCCCTCCTGTACGAGGTGGAGCTATTCAAACGTATATCGCAGGAGCTGTTCCTACATTAAGTAAGAAGCATAGTATCACGATATTAGGTAGAACAGACCCGGACCTTCCTAATGAAGAAACAATAGATAATATTCATTATGTTCGAACAGAAGGTGGTTTACTAGAAACATACCGTAAAGGTGTAATAAATTATTTAAAGTCAAATCCTTCTTTTGATTTAATTCATATCTTTAATCGACCTCGTTTAGTTAATCCAGTTCGTGATAGCACACCTAATGCGCGAATAGTACTAAGCATGCATAATGATATGTTTCAACCTCAAAAAATTGACCAAGAAGAAGGGGCATTAGCGATAGAACAGGTTGACAAGATTATAACGATTAGTAATTATATCGGTCATGCTATTACAAATTTTTTTCCACAAGCTGCTCCTAAATTACGTACAATTTATTCAGGTGTTGATTTAAATCGTTTTGTCCCCTCTTACTCTGACAAAGCTCGTCCAATAAGGCAGTCAATTAGAAACGAATATCAACTTCAAAATAAAAAAGTGATATTATTTGCTGGTCGCTTATCTGCTAATAAAGGTGCGGATGTTCTCGTACGAGCGATACCTGAAGTTGCTAAAAAACATCCAGATGCTGCTTTGGTTCTTATGGGAGGTAAATGGTTTAGTGATGACGGTGTAACAGACTATATTGCTTATGTCCGTGCGCTAGCACAACGGTCTCAAGTTCCGATTATCACTACTGGATTTGTTGCCCCAGATAAAATTCAAGAATGGTTTGCGGCAGCTGATGTCTTTGTTTGTCCGTCACAATGGCAGGAGCCCCTTGCACGAGTTCACTATGAAGCGATGGCGGCGGGATTACCAATAGTGACAACAGATAGAGGTGGAAACACAGAGGTTATTGACTTAAATAAAAATGGTCTAATAGTTGAGAATCCGGAAGACCCTTCAGAATTTGCCAAGCACATTACTAATCTTTTATCAAATCCTTCAATTTGCAAGGAAATGGGTCAGTATGGGCGCAAAATCGCTGAACAAAAATACAATTGGAGTCGAGTCGTAAGTGATATTGAAAACGTTTGGAATGAGATAGAATATAATATTCAAAATAACATTGAAATAGGAAGTCAAGAAGTAGTAGAAACAACAATGGAAAGTGAACAATTTGATGTTATTGAGCAGGTTAATGAAGAAGTACGTCCTGAGGTTGTAGTACCTCTTGAAACGCAAGAAGACGTATTGCCTCAACAAAGTATAACTGAGGAACATCAAAATGTGGTTGATGTTACTGAGAGGAAACGTAGAAGAAAGCGAAATAGAAACAGAAATAGAAGTAAGGTTAGAAGGAAACAAAATAGCTCTTCTGGACAAATTCTAGTAAGTTTCTCAGGTCAAAGAAAGTACTTTACATCTGGAGAACTGAAAAGACAAAACATCCGTTAGAGGGAACTATAACATTAACCACTTCTAAGCCCGCTACAGTAATTGTATCTTAGCGGGCTATAGGTTTGATAAACATTAAAAAATTCTACCCATTTATAATCTGCTTAATAAATTCGACATACTGTTTCCCGCTTACCTCAGTAGAAAACTTTTCCTCAACTTCAAGAAGGGCATTTTTAATCAATCTATTTCTAGTTTTTGTATCATCTAAAAGACTATGTATCTGTCTAATGGCCATTTTTGTATTGTTTGTTTTGTATAGTTTTCCACTGCAATCGTCTGTAATGACTTCAGGAATTGCTGAGTTTTGAGGTGCGATGACAGGGCAACCACAAGCCATTGCCTCAGTGAAAATATTACCAAACGATTCAAATTTTGTTGTAGAAAATAGACACCCCCCTGAATAAGCAACCTTATTATAGTAAAGAGGAAGATCTTTGTAAGAAATGCTAGGGAACCATGTAAGATACTTTTCTATGCCTAGACGTTTACATTCCAATAAAAACCTTTCTTTTTCTTTACTTTTTATCCCACCAATAATCCAAAAGTAAAGATCGTTTCTATAAGTAGTAATTCTAGAAACTACTTTTAATAAAAATTCCCAATTTTTTTGCAAATTATTAATATTTCCAATCCATGCGATGATTTTCTTATTTTGAGGGAGTAATGGTTCGGGAACTTCGAAACAATGTTCCTTCTTCATCGGTTTAAAAAGTGTTGTGTTAACGGTATTATGAATGACCTGAACGGGAATAGTTTTTGTTGAAAGTACAGAGTTAACAAGTGATTTCTGAAAGTTTGAAGGTACGACAATATAAGATGGCCTTAATTTGCCGAGGTTCTTATATTGACGGCGCACATAGCTTTTAATAGGAACTCTAGATTCAAAAATGATTTTGCCAGCAAATCCAGATTGTGCAATTAGTGGATACATCTCTTGATAATCTATGTTAATAAGACAATCATAGTTATTTTCCTTTAGTAAACGGAGTATATCTTCGTTATTGCTTGTTATAAAGAGTTGAGAAACTGATTCCATCATAACTCTTCCACCGTTATCTTCAGTATATAAAAAATCAGTTGTAATACCATGCTTATAAAAGTAAGCAGCACGATTACGCCAGCCTGCATTAACCCCTCCTATTGATAGGCGTCTCCATATAACCAGTATTTTCATTTTTTCTCTCCTTGTTTTTACCACGTTGAAACTTTTTGGTTTTAGTTTATTAATATTCTAGATTAATAAATCTTATGTGAATATCTAGTAACTACATTACTCACATAATTAGACAGTCGACAGTTACTGATATAGCCAGCGTTGCATAGTTTACTGTATAACAATCATTATGTCGGTTAAGACAAAGGTAAGGAGAGAAAGAAGTGAAAAGAAAAGCTTTAGTTACTGGATGTGCTGGTTTTATTGGATCGACTTTATCAGAGGCTTTAATAAAGCAAGGGTATCATGTAACAGGTGTGGATTGTTTTACGGGAAATTATCCTAGATGGATCAAAGAGAGAAATCTACAATCCCTTATAAATTATCCAAACTTTACTTGGATTGAAGCGGATTTATGTAAGCTAGATTTAAAGTCATTAGTAGACGAACAAAATGTCGTTTTTCATCAAGCAGCTCTGCCAGGAGTGAGGTTAAGTTGGAATAAGGAATTTAAAGAGTATGTCGACAATAATATATTAGCAACACAACTACTACTTGAGGCAGTAAAAAATAGTAACATAGACAAATTTGTCTACGCTTCATCCTCATCTATATATGGATCGATGAATGGTCCAACAAAGGAAGAACAAATACCTTCTCCATATTCTCCGTACGGCTCAACAAAATTATCAGGTGAACATCTATGTCATTTATACTTTGCCAATTATCAAGTGCCTGTTGTTTCATTACGATATTTTACAGTGTACGGTCCAAGACAAAGACCTGATATGGCATTTCATCGATTTATTAAAAATATTTTACTTGATCAACCGATTAATGTATTTGGAGATGGAAGTCAAACACGGGATTTTACTTTTATTAAGGACGCTGTTAAAGCGAACCTGCTTGCGATGGAAAAAGGGAAGCCAGGTGAGGTTTATAATGTAGGAGGTGGTTCAAACATAGCACTTATTGATGTTATAGAAACACTAGGAAAAATTATGAGTAAGCAACCAAAGATTAACTATTTACCAGAACAACCAGGTGATGCTAAGCATACTAACTCTGATATATCGAAAGCTCAACTAGAATTAGGTTACTCACCAAGCTATCCATTAGAAAAAGGTTTAACGGAACAAGTTGCGTATATTAAGTCTCTGTATAAGTTGTAAAGGGGGAATATATGAAGGATTCAGCAATTGTTCATTATTTAATGAACAACTTAAATCCGTATCATGATGAGTTTATATATAATCAAATCTCAAGATTGACGAAATTTCATACAATATTGATTGGACCTTTTCACAAAAGAAGAAAGCAAGGACTATCAATTAAAAATTTCTATAATATTGAGGACATAAATTTTGAAACTTTTATTAAAGAACAAAACGTAAAGGTAATTCATTCCCATCATGGTGGTCAGGCATTAACTATTTTACAAATTTGTAAACATTATAATATTCCACTTATCGTAAGCATGCGAGGGCGTGATGGATCAGCACATGAAATGGCATTTCAACGGAATTGGAACCGTTATAAAGAGTTGAAAGAGTATGCTTCTATGTATTTACCTGTGTGTCAATTTCTTGCAAATGATTTGTTGAAATTAGGGTTTCCGAAAGAAAAAATCAATGTATTATATGGGGGAATTGATGTACAAAAGTTTCCTTATGTTGAGCACAGATTACCTTTACAAGGAAAGATAAGATTATTATCTGTTGGACGACTAGTTAAGAAAAAAGGGTTTGATACATTACTTGATGCTTTTATGAAAGTACATGAGAAGTACCCTATGATTACACTCGATATTATTGGTTATGGTTCCGAATGGGATAATATTGAATCGATAATAAATAGACATCAATTAAATCAGGTTGTAAGACTTAGAGGGAGAATGAAACCTAATCAAATTATTCGAGAGATGAAGAAAGCAGATATCTTTTGTTTAGCTAGTCAAACGGCTTCAGATGGGGATGTAGAAGGTATTCCTAATGCTTTAAAGGAAGCGATGGCAAGTGGACTTCCTGTTATTTCAACTAAAAATGGAGGTATCACTGAATTAATTACTCACCATAAGACAGGGTATTTAGTTCCAGAAAGAAATCCTGAACAACTAGCTATTGGGATTGAATTTTTTATTGAGAATCCAGAGATATGGACTGAATACACAAGGAACGCCCGATTGAAGGTTGAAGAACAATTTAATCTAGAAAAACAAATTAAAGTTCAAGAAGAATTTTATGAAAGAGTACGTTAGAAGGTTGTTCAAAAAGGATTAGGTTCTCCTTTTTGAACAACCTTTTATAATACCTGGTGGAATACACTACGTCATCTATAAAAGTAGGTTTTGTATTATTAACATATTAAATGGCATCGGACTCATAAAATATAATAATTACTATTATTGGTCATATGTTTTGGGGTGAAGTTTGTTGGAGAGAAACTGGAAGATAGAGGAAGCTAATGCGAAGCAAAAGGTTAATTATGATGAGTCATATATTAAAAAGATTAAGCAACCCTTTTCCGTATTATTTCTACTTCCTGTAAGAGGTGGAAGTGGTGGCACTCATTCTGTAGTACAAGAAACGATGGGACTTCGGTCTTTAAATGTAGGTGCCACAATAGCAATACAACGGAAACATCAACAAAATTATTTAGACCTATATCCCGAGTGCAAAGAGAATTTTATCTTTTATAAAAATCATAAAGAGCTCATACGAATTTCGAGTTCTTACGACATTGTTGTGGCGACTATTTTTTCTTCAATTGCAATATTAAAAAAAATAATAGAAAATCATCCATTTATTAGACCAGCATACTATATTCAAGACTATGAGCCATTGTTTTATTCAAAAGAAGATAGAAGATATAAAGTTGCTCAACAATCGTATGAAGAAGTTCCAAATATTTATGCATTTGCAAAAACACAATGGTTATGTAATGTAGTGGAAAAAAAGCACGGGATAAATGTTCAGAAAGTAGAACCTAGCCTAGACCATGAGATATATAAGCCTACCTTAATGTTAAATAATGAATGCGGTACAATTCGTCTAGTGGCAATGATAAGACCTTCAACACAAAGACGTTCACCACAAGAAACTTTGAGGGTATTACAGAAAATAAAAGAAAAATATGAGGAGAAAGTGAACATAAATATTTTTGGGTGTTCAGATAAGGAACTAACTACACTACAATTCAGTAAAAATTTTACCTTTACTAATTACGGAATATTAAAAAGGGGAGAAGTAGCTAAATTATTACAAGCATCTGATATTTTTCTCGATTTATCATCATATCAAGCATTTGGGCGAACTGGTTTAGAAGCCATGGCTGTTGGATGCTCAACAGTACTCCCATTGATTGGTGGAACTAATGAATATGCGACTCATAAAGAGAATTGTTATTTAGTAGATGTTAAAAAGACGGATGAGGTACTAGAAATTATTTCACAGTTAATTGAAAATCAATCAATAAGAGAGCTTTTTTCTCAAAATGGTAAAAAAACAGCAAGCAATTATTCTATCGAAAAGGCATCACGATGTATATACAGTTTATTTATAGAATTAATGGGTATATAATCGTTCAGTATTTGAGTTACAGTAGAACTACCTATAGGCTATAACTGTGTCAAATTACTCAGGGATACCATATTGATTGAGTTAGTAGATATACAATAAGTAAATCATCTAGCTTCACCTGCTTCTCCAAGTTTTATCAAGCTGCTCTATTTGAAACAATTGAAGTGACCACTATTGGAACAATGAATTTGCTTACCTTAGATAAACAAACAAGCAAAATTCGTTTATACGAGTACTAGTGAAGTATACGGTGAACCAGAAGTACATCCTCAACCTGAAGGCTACAGTGGTTCGGTAGATTTCAAGAAATATAAAGGGGTCACTCAGCCTATTGAAGGTGTTTCATCACTATTAGTAGAGTCAATTAAGAATACTACAATAACAGGGTTAATACCAAAAGATTATGTGGAAATAACAATAGTTCCGAGAGGTGAAACTGATCGTTGGTAATGGTATGGTCTTACAAAACAGATTCTGCATTATGCTGATATTGTTCCAAAAAGAAATTAGTTCAGTATGGGCTACACAAGGAATGATTTATCTGGAGAGTTTTTGGGATTTACTTAGGTAATAATCGGTTGCTTTAGTAGGAAGGTGTGCGCATGAAGCTACTCCTATAAGAATAGTTGGATTAGACCAAGAAAGAAAAGTAATAAGTAGAATTAGATATTAAAAATTGCTTTTTTGTGCTTAAAGTTAGTCGTATAAATTCTGTTCCAAAACTCCCCTGATACAAAAACTTTTTCGTGATTCTTATGGGACTCAATATGCTTAGTAATGAAATGTTTCTCGGGTAGCATGTCGCTGTCACTAAAAATAATAATTTCACCGGTGTAAGCTTCTATACCACGGTTTCTTGCAAAAGCCCTTGCTTTATTTAGAGGGAGGGATAGTAATTTTAGGTCATATTTAATTTGCAGATTTGATATTGCTTCTTTTGTTCCATCTGTAGATCCATCATCAACGACAATAATTTCAAATTGTTCATTCGGGAATGTTTGCTAAGTATAAGAGCATAAAGTTAATCGTAGTCTTTCAACAGCATTAAATGAAGATATGATGATACTGACTTTTTTCTTGTTCAAAGTTCCTACCTCCTTGTTAGCTTAGGAAATATACGCTCTGACACAAAAGAAGGTACTAAATTAATGCAACAATACCTATTCTTTATTCTATGAAGCCCTTATTACTTTGTGCAAAGCACTAATAACAAAAGAAGCTCATAGGATAAAGCAGTATGCAGTTGAAGTGGAGGGGACATGATGGGGAAAATAGACGTCAGCATAATCATTCCATCTTACAATAAATATCCACTGAATTTACTCACATTATCTAGCTTAGAAATACAAACATTTGATTTATCTAGAATTGAAGTTATTTTTATAGACGATGCTTCAACTGATGAAACAATGAAAATTAAGGAAGAATATTCACCATCTTATGAATTTCGGTATATCCGTTGTGAAAAAAATATAGGAAGAGCTAAAGCAAGAAACCTAGGTGTTCAAGTTGCTAGAGGTACTGTGTTACTTTTTTTAGATGCAGAAATGCTAGTCGCTCCTCAATTTATCCATGCTCACTTACGTCATCATGAGCAAAATCCTAACCTAATAGTAACTGGAGCACTAGAACTCCAGTCTATCTACTCATTTATTTTGCCCGGATTTTCTAATGAACAATTACATGAGTTAAAACAAAAGATAGGTAGCGATGATAAAGTAAAGAATGAATATCTTAAATTTAGAAGGCAGAGTGAGGATGCTATTCAGCTATTATCAATAGCTGATATAAAACATGACCAATTGAAATCTGTTTCTATTAAACGAAGTAATATGGAAAAAGAAATAACAAGGAAATTCGGTTCTAGTTTCACCAATTTTGAATTACCATGGTTAGCTTTTTTAAGTGGAAATGTTTCATTGACAAAGGCCAGTTTTGATGAAGCGGGTTGGTATGATGAGCGATTTAAAGGTTATGGTTGGGAAGACAGAGAGTTAGGTTATCGGTTACACAAATTAGGGAAGCAATTTGTTTTCGAAAAAATGGCTATTAGTTACCATCAAGAACATCCAATTTCAAAAGGTAAATTCCAAGAATCAATGAAAAATCTGAGGTTATTCCAAGAAATACATGCCGATATTGATGTCCTAGTATTAAGTCTTCAATACATGAATACGAGAACAAAGTATAATGAAATTAATTCAATTCTACGGGAATATAAAAAACTATGTTGGAAATATCCTTCAGAATTCACCACTTTTAAATCTGCATACGAAGCGATGTTGAAAAGGGCAACCTATTTATTAAACGAAGGGGTTCTAGTAAGAAAATTATTAGATCAAATGTATGAAGATTTAGATAAAGAAATCAAACATCTGACTAAGCTGAAAAAGTATAAAAATTTACTTAACTCCTTTCATAAATTACTGAAGATGTAAAGGTAACATGAAAAGGTTGGAATCTAATAAAAAGACGATTTTTTCGTTATAGAAGGTGCTATATGTGAATCCGACAGTATCTATTATTTTAACTAGTTATAATAAGCCTAATTTAATAGGGAAAGCAATTAAGAGTGTACTTCAACAAACATTTTCTAATTGGGAATTATTTATAATGGACGATAACTCAAACCAAGAAACAATAGAAGTTATTACGTCTTGTTTGAATGATCCTAGAATTAAATATAGTAATAGTTACATTGAACATGAAGAAAGGCATAAAACAACTCGTTATGCAACATTAATTAATCAAGCAATCGAGCGTTCGAGAGCAAAGTATGTAACCTATTTAACAGATGATAGTATGTTTTTTTCTGAAAGGTTACAAATAATGGTGAGTGATTTAGAGGCAAATCCACATAAGCAGGTTGTTTATTCAGAGCAAGAGATTAAGAGAATAGATAGCACAGGCCATGTACTTTCTTCCTACACAACTAGGACGAAGGGGATTTTGAAACAAGCTTCGAACATAGTGGATCATTGTTCAGTTATGCATACAAGGAAGATTGCAGAACTAGTTTACAAGAAGTATTGTTCCTATTGGAATGATGATCCGAGCTATTGGCATAATGGTGATGCAGCTTTTTGGGCTAGGTTAAATGAATTTTCTCCTTTTTACCCAATTCCTACTATTTTGGATAGTAGTTATAAAACACCCCACTCATTTCAAAGACTGAATAAGAACATTCCAGATGTAATACCAAATGGAGTGTTAGTTAAAGGATTAGAACCAGATATTTATCTAATTGAAAAACAAAAAAGAAGAAAGGTGACTCCTTCTGTATTTAAAAAATTGAAGTACAATAGGAAAAAGATAATTGAAATACCTGATCCCGTTCTATATAAATATAATGAATCTATAGAAATTAATAAAGATGTCTTTAAAGAAATGAAAAGCTTTCCTAATATGCGATTAGTCAAAGGAAAGAACAGCTCAGACATATACTATATTCAAAATGGGGAAAAAAGAAAATTTGACAACCATGAGATATTATCTAAATTTAGCTTTTCAATGGAAGATGTTATTACAGTTTCAAATGAATTTATTTCCAAATTTCCAGAAGGTTCAAACATTACTCAAATAACAAGTGAGTCGATATTACCGGATGGGGTAATATTTAAAACTAAAAAATCAAGGAAGATATCATATTTTTATAGTGAAGATAATACTCTTTATCCAGTAAGTAAAAATGTAGTAAGACGATTAATGTTAGATGAGAAAGTAGCTAATATCAGTGGAAGAGAGTTAGCTAATTTTCATATTGGTGAAAGGATAAGCTGGAAATTAAAAAAGTGGTCATGCTTCCCAAATAACGACTAGCTAAAAAAGGGTACATATCTAACGTGTACCTTTTTAGTATTAAGAAATGAAATACCCCTCTTAGAAGTATTCCTAAGAGGGGTGAATGATTTATAGAATAATTTTAGAAACTAATGTTTGAATTCGGTGATAAAAAGTATGTTCATTTAACACCCTTTTCCGAGCGTTTTCCCCTATTTTTCCTCTCTTAAAATTATCTCGTAAGTAAAAATCAAGTTTTTCTAAGAGGTCCTTTTCATTTTGATAGGATATCATTTCTACTCCTTCAACAAAGTGAGTTGCTAAATCCTCTTTATGTTCAATTAATTGAAATGTCCCACAAGCAGCGATATCAAATGTTCTATTATTAATACTTTCGTTAATGACCCCAATGCTATTTTCATTACTATGTTCTTGATAATGACGGTGAGGATTGAGAACAATTTTTGCACTTGAATAAAGAGTAGCTACCTTTTTTGGAGGAAACCAGCCTTTACATATTTTTAATTGCTTAGATTCCTTTACTTTTTTACGCCATCCTGTACCACATACTAGGATTTTATAATTTGTATTTTGAGCAATCTTTTTTATAAGTTTTACTCGGTCAGGATAAGGGTATCCGACTAACGCTATATCACTAGCGTAGATGTTCTTACTGGGTTTAGGTGTAAATGTATCACAATCAGTACCTAGTGATAGCAGTTCTACATGATGATAACCTTGTTCTTGATAGAAATCAAACGAACCTTTATCTATCGTGAATACATGATCATAATAGGGAATGAGTTCAATAGATTTATCCATAAAATAGGGATCTTCGGTTAACCATAAGACAGGTTTTACACCATTTTTCTTTAACCAGATTACTATTTCAATAGGTAGGTTATCACCAACAAGTGTTAGAAGAACTGTAGGTTTAAAAGAACCACATAAGGCTTTAAGTCCAGTTATTCCATTTTCCATTTCATAATATGTCGCCTCAATATTCTCAATTGAATGTAATTCATTCATAATACATTGATTGAAAAATTTATAAACCTTTACATAGCCAGAAGGAAGGTAGAGGATCTTCATTTCAACCCCCTTAGTAATTAACAATTATTTGATTAAGTGCAGGTATTCCTTGTTGTATTTCTTGAAAATAGACAAAGCCCGTAACTATAATTGAACTGCCCTTTTTAGGTGGAGAAAG
The DNA here is from genome assembly GCF_002335805.1 of Bacillus sp. FJAT-45350. Lineage (NCBI taxonomy): Bacteria > Bacillati > Bacillota > Bacilli > Caryophanales > Bacillaceae > Bacillus > Bacillus sp. FJAT-45350. Next base: position 302,955 of record NZ_NISU01000001.1, read on the forward strand.
TGTTAAATTAAAATTGGAAAAGCTAATTTGGCCTCCTGGTGATATATCTGTTTGGTGAGAAGGACGTATCCAGTGTTCCCCAGTTTCATTTACTTTTTCCTTCCAATTAGAATGGACATAGCTCCATTCTTCAGTGGCAGAATCCTCAAATAATTTGTCAGTCTCGTTATTTTTATGTGGAGTAAGTTTAATTTTTCCACTAAGACGTGTGCTCTCATAGGGCTCAACTTTTAAACAAAAAACAGGATTTGTTACGTCTGTATTCCCTATATTCTTACAAATGAAATTACCCATAATGATTACATCTCTTTGCTCATCTTCTAATTGAGGAAGTATTAGTGAATAACTAAAGTGTGGTTGAACTTCAATTCTAGTGACTTCTTTTACTTCTGGTTCTTTATTCTTTAATTTTTCTATTTCATTTTGAAGAACTTGATAATTCTCATCCTTTTTTTTCAATTTAATCTTATACTGTTCTAATGTATTCTGATAGCGAGCGACTTCTGAGCGGTAATGGATTACTTTTTGTTTAAGTTGAATAGTAGAATCCTTAGCGAACGATTGCTGAGAGGATTTTTTTGTCATAAGAAATGCCTCCTTATTTTAATGCTTATAATCAAGTGTATGAACAAAAAAAGGAGAGAATTATAAAAAAATAAAAAGGAGGGGAATTCCCCTCCTTTTATCAATACTTATTAGCACTTACCTTTACCTGGAAAAATTTCAGGGCATTGTGGTGGGAACTTTTCAGTTGGGCAAACAACGTCTTCAATTGGAAGCTCTTGACGAGGTTTGCAAATAGCAGCCTCAACTTCAAGTTTCACATCTGCTTCCATTTGTACATCTAAGCAAATTAAGATTGAAATATCTAATTGCTCGAAGTCATCTGTACAAATAATATCTGAATCACATTGGAAGTATGTGACCTTCGCGTGTAAATCCGTTCCCTCTGGAGCACATAGGAAGAATGTTTGTGCAGTTGCAAATGGAATTTCATCAGATACAGCAAGAACTTTTCCATGTGCATCAGTTATTGTTACTTCAACTAATCCTTTAACTAGGACTTTAACTTTCTGAAGTGTAACATTGTCCCCGTTAGGTAATGTTACATCAATATCTTGACGTTTAGGATGTTGTTTGATTTCTTGAGTATAAATAGAATCTTCTACTAAGTTACAGTGAACTTGAAACCCTGGATGTTTTTGTAAAAACTTACATACCTCAGTGTCGTAGTCATTGTTGTTATTTAAGTTATCAAATAAGTCATCCATGTCTCCGCCATCAAAACTCATTAGTGGTAAATCAACTTGACGTTGCACCCAGTCGTAAACCTTTGGTACTTTTATACAAACTTTATGCTTATCGTGGCTCATAATGATACCTCCTTAAATTTTAACCCGCGAATACTGTTTTTTGTTTAGTACACTCGGGCACTGAACTACTTTATCCTATGTTTTTTATAGTCATGTGTGCAGGGATAGGAGTGTAATTTTTGAATTGGGCGAATGTCCTGAAATGAGTAGGCTACTGAAAAAGTCCATTATAGACGATCGAGAAATAGTAATGGCTCAGCACGTTGCGCGCTAGCTATGAGAAAATCCACTCATAGCTAGCTTTTTCAAAGAGGCAACGGCTTCGCACATTACTTAAAGGCCACTTTTTTAGTGGCCTCTGAAATGAGACAAGTTTTTTTGTCATAGGTATTAGTAATAAAGGGAAGAGGAGAGGGTTTGATGAGGAAGAACGACAAAACGGTAGGGCGCTCAAGTGAACCAATGTTATTGAAACAAAAAATCATTTATTTACAATCAGAGCTTTCGTTATATCAACAGAAGGTAAAAAATTATCAAAACAATTATCATTATGCACAGATTGAGGAATTAAAGGTTGAAAATGAACGTTTAAATGAAGAGTATCAATCGACAGTTAGTAAATTAAATAATAAGGTTGAGTTATTACAAGATGAAAATGCAAGAGTAAAGAATAGATATGAAGAGGTTGTAGAAGAGAAGAATAAAGAAGTTCAATTACTGAATAATAAAATTGCTGAGTTATACGATAAACAAGAGTCAATGATCGTAGAATTAAAAGCAGAATTAAATGAAGTGAAGACTATTAATGAAGATTTAAAATATCAATTGTTAGAGAAGGAAGAAGTACTAAAAAAGTCTCAGGCTGAAAATGAACGAATGTTAGAGAAAGACAAAATGATTAAAGAATTAGAGAGTGAAAATGAACATTTAGAAAGAAGGCTCACACATTTGCAGGAGGAATTTGCGAAAACAAAAGGTGATTATCGAAAGAATATAAATACTAATGAAGATGAAGGAGACAATTCATGGTTTCTTCGTAGTTTAAAAGAAACACAATCATATAAAGAAGCTATATCAAATAAAGAAGGAAATACAAAGGCGTTTAACTCTGTTTTCTTCAATAATGTTACTACAAATGAGTTACCAAGAGACAGCTTTATTAACCACAAAGGGTTCCAACAAATAAAAAATAATAGTAAAAACGAAGACAAGGAATAGGGGAATATACTAATTATTTTTAAACCTGAACATCTCATTGTAAAGGGACATAGTATAAGGTATACCTTACAAGAGATGGGGGAGTTACTATGAAACAAAATCGACCAATCATGTCTTCCACGTATTCACAAAAACCTAAAAAGGCTCAAGCCGTTGTAAATCAAAATAATAAACAAGTATTATATGGTAGTGTGTCAACTTCAAAAAAAACTGGTGGCTGTGGATGTGGAAAAAAATATAAAACAAAATAATAGGGTAAATAAAGTTATTGTAGGAAGCTCAGAGCATTTACTGTTCTGGGCTTTTATTTAATTTAATGCCCAATCACTTTTGGGAGAGTGCACATATAGTAGCACAGAGAAATTTATTTTGGAGGTACAGACATGACCAAGAAAAGAAAAGTTTTACGAGTGGATGAATTAATTATCCATGCAAATGATGTTAAAATAATTCAAGATGTAAAACCAGAGAGTCCAATTGAAAAACCGGTAGAATATCGAGAAATTCCAGAAAAGACAGATGCCCCAGCTAAACCTGAACCTAGACCAATCTTTGACCCATGGGGATTTGGGCCACCTCGCCCTCTAGCTGATCAGACGACTTCTGAAGTACCTGAGGTAAACCCAACAGATGAACCAACTGAGCCACTAACGGGAGAAGAGACAATCGACGACACACCAGAACCTAGCGTAGAAGGTGATGAACAACAAGAGACACCAAGATCAAATTGGTCATGGATATAGTGCTAGTAGCACAATTTAGGCATTGAAATGGGTTATTTCCCTTTTCGATGCCTTTTGTAATATACAGATAATTTCTAAGGAGATTTACTAGTACACAAATTATGTCCATTTAAAAGAAAATTCAAAAAATAAATTGTTTAGCTGTCATATCATGGTATTATAATTATGATAAATTAATAGTCTAATTAAAAGACCTTTCGCTTTAAGCAGAATAACTCTAAAGTGAGGTGAGAATATTTGCAAATCCATCGCTCTAACGAATCAATAAAACCAATTCTTAAGCAACCACGTCATGATGTCGACGATCTCAAAACTCCTAAACAGCAGGAAGTCGAGAGGGAAGCAAATATCAAAAATGATAAATCAAAGAGAATCGCTCAACAATCTGTTGACAAGACATATGAAATGATGCAAAAGCTTGTAAAGAACACGGAGTATAATGTTAGTTTTAAAATTGATGAACTAGGTTCTGCTAAGCAATTTAACTTTACTTTGAAGAATAGTGGTGAGCTAATAGCTTCCATACCACCTGACATTGCTGTTAATATGGCTGATAAAGCAAAGAAACAAACAATTGGTTTACTTTTGGATTACCCGGCCTAATGTAAAACAAAAAACGAAAGCCTGATCACCGTTTGGTGGTAGGCTTTCGTTTTTTAATACAAATTTAGAATTTAGAATTTAGAATTTAGAATTTGAATTTAGAATTGCAAATGGCGAATTGCGAATTAAAGGCTTTGATGTTCTAGCTCTGCTAGAACGAGCTCTTGCTAATTGTCGCGGCTGATTTATCAGCCACGCAATTAGCAATTAGCAATTAGCCGCTTGTTTGCCTTCCAATCTCTCGAACAAATCTTGAACGATACGCTTTCTTTCCGCGTCTTGTATTTGGTACGGATATCTTGAGTGTTTGCTCCGCTCTAGTAATAGCTACATACATAAGTCGGCGTTCTTCTTCGATAGGACCATCATCACCGTCACGCCAAGCGTCTAGGGCATAATCATGAGGTATTCCACCATCAACGCCTCCAATAATGTACACGTGTTTAAACTCAAGCCCCTTAGAACGGTGAATTGTCATGAGTTGAATTCCGTCATTTACTTGTCCACGCATATCTTTCATCTCTTTGTTTTTTGCAATCATATGCTCAACATGTTCTAAGAAAGTAGAGACGGTTGGGTGAGTTTTCGCAGCTACTTTTAAATCACGAACATCGTCGGACCCTTTATCCATAACGTTTCCTTCGTTACCTTGCTTTTTTAAATAATCAGAGAGCCCCATTTCTTTTTCAATAAAGGCAATTGCATCAAGAGGGGTAAGTTTTGGAAGCTTTTTAAATAAAGGGACCATTTTTTTTAGTTTCTTTTCTTGGAAGCTTTTTAAGCCTGTGAGCTTTGTTAGAGCTTCGACGAGCGTGCAGTCATTTGTAATACTTAATGCCTTCAAATCCTGGAAGGCAGATTGCTTTAAGAATAAAGCTCCAACTAGGTCTCCCATTGCTTTTGTATCATCAGGGTTCAATCCTAATCGTAAATAAGCTAAAACTTTTCGAACCGCTTTTCGTTGGTAAAACGAATCTCCTTCTTGTTCAATTGTAAATGGAATATTCGATTGAACAAAACGTTCGAATAATGCACGTGCAGCCACATTTGTACGATATAAAATAGCAAAATTGGTAGGGTTTTCCCCAGCTTCAATTCTTTCTTTTATATCAGTAACAATCATCGTTGCTTCTTCTTCCTCATCATAAGGGTAGAAAAGAATTGGTTTATCTACTGAGTCTGACAGGGCTAACAGTTTCTTTGAATTACGAGATTGATTATGACAAATGACATTGTTTGCTGCGCTAACAATTGGATGTGTAGAACGGTAGTTACGATCAAGTATAACTGTTTTTGCTTCTGGATAATCACGCTTGAAGTTTAGGATGTAGGAAGGGTCACTTCCACGAAATCCATAAATTGATTGATCATCATCACCTACTACACAGAGGTTACGTGTTTTACCTGCAAGTAACTCAATAATTTTATATTGAACTTTATTAATGTCCTGAAACTCATCTACTGCAATATAGGAAAAGCGCTCTTGATATTTTTCAAGAAGACCTTCATTTTCCATTAAAAGCTCATAGCATCCTACGAGCATATCGTCAAAATCAAATGTATTTGCAGCTAATTTCATTTCTTCATAACGTTTGTACAAATGAAGTACTCGTTCCTCCCAAATCTCGCCGGCTTTAATGTCAGTGGGGAGCTTCATTTCATTTTTCCATAACCCAATTTGTGTTAAAGCTTGGTCATAGGCAAATTCCTTTTCATCAAGGTCAATTTCACGTCCTGCTTGTTTAAGTAGTTGATCTCTTTGCCAGTCCCATTTTAATAATTGATTAGGCTGCCATTTATCAGGCTGATGATGCATCAACATTTTATAAAAAATACTATGGAAAGTCCCAACAAGTAATTGCCTTAACTGTAGAGAGGTTAAGTCTGGATACATCCCCATTCGTTCTTTCATTTCCTTGGCAGCCTTAGCAGTAAACGTAACAAGCAAAATTCTGTTTGCTGGAATTTGTTTTTCGCTAAGCATATAGGCAGTTCTTGTTGTTAATACTCTCGTTTTTCCACTACCCGCTCCAGCAAGAACTAATAGTGGACCATCTATTGTAGTAGTAGCTGACCATTGTGATGGATCTAGTTGATGATTGTGATTTTGAAGCTTTTGATAGTACGGGTTATCAAAATAAGATGTCTCATTCTCTACTGGGGTAAAGGGAGCGATACCGGTAATTGTTTCTGGTTCGACCCATGTAACGGTTTTATCGGCAACTGCAGTACCACCTGATTGAATTGAACGACCTCTAGGAAGCTGAAAACCATTTGAGGTCATAGTTTGTTCTTCAGAATGTATTTCAATGTTATTTATATAAGCGTCTGCAATCGTTTCGCAGTCGAATGATGTTGTCGGATGAATAAATATAGGTGCTTGGTTAATCCCAAGTCGTAGTCGAAGCGGATCACCACAATGAATACAGTGAATTTGACCATTTAAGCTTTCAGTATAGTATCTTTGAAAATCTTCACGCTGACAATTTGTTAGATTGATAATGTTGTCTCTATATCGTGCAACAAGCAATTTCATTAGTTTCTCTCCTTATTAAAGGATTACGAACATAGGAAAAATCATATAAATTTTATCATAGCAAAATTAGTAGGAACATGATAGACACTTCCTGCATATTTTTATTATAAGTAGTTTGTTAAAGTTGGTTTTCTTTAGGTGGACAACATAAGGAGTTAAGATGGCAGGCGGTTAAACTTTTAAAAAATGTATAAAGAGGGAAAACCCAAAGTAACAAAAGATTGTCCAATTCAGGAAATGAGGTGATGGTCAAATGGGTTATGTACCACCACATCATAACCTAACAGCAGTTAATTATGGAAATCGTACTCCTATCCCACAGAGTTCAATTAGAAGACGGGACCCAGTGCAAAAAGGTAGCTTTTCAACCATGCTGAATCACTATAAACGAGAAGGTCAATTCGCTGAACGGTACGCTGAAGGTGTCATGAAAAGAAGAGAAATTGAGCAAAAGGTAACGGGAAAGGGAAAACAAATTGATACACTAGGATAGAAAAGGCTGGGACAAAAGGTCAACGGACCATTTGTCCCAGCTTTTTTAAGTTTATGTAAAAGAATTCTTTCGTTCTTAGTTATATACTAAGCTTTCTCCCTTTTGGAAAAGATAAACAAAAGATGTTATACAAATCAGTTGCAATTATATTTGGAGGTATGGAAAAAATGGGGAATAAGAGGGGCAATTGTGAGCTTTGTGAAAGGGAGAATGTAACAATTACAGTTCATCATTTGACCCCAAGAGAAGAGGGAGGAAATCACTTAGCGAAGGCTGATCTTTGTATTCCTTGCCATAAGCAAATTCATGCCCTCTATTCAAATAAAGAATTGGCAATAAGGTTGAATACAATTGAACGTCTTAAAGATGATGAGCAATTAAAAAGATTTATTAAATATATTCAAAAGCAACCTTCTACACAGCTTATTCGTGTAAGGAAGTCTAAAACTAAGCGTTAACGTCGTGCTCTCAGTTTGACAACAGTACTGTGTTCAACTTCCTCTTTTTCTTTTTGTACAGGTTCTTCTAAAATCGTTTCATCTAAGATAGAAGTACAATGTGGACAGCGTTTAGCTTTAAATTGAATACTAGAAAAACAGCGGGGACAGAGCTTTGTCTTCATATTCATTAACGGGTCTTCATCTGGTCGTCTCCAACGATTCATTTGACGAACGAATAAAAATAGAACAAAAGCGACAATTGTAAAATGAATGAGATGATTTAAGAAAATCCCATAGTTTAACGTTGGTGCACCTGCAGCTTTTGCTTCAGACAATGATTGATAATGGTCAGAGGTAAGTGATAAATACAGATTAGAAAAGTCAACCCTACCTATTAATAATCCGATTGGTGGCATTAGTACATCATCGACAAATGATTGAACGATTTTACCAAAGGTAGTTCCAATAATCACCCCAACACTCATATCAATGACGTTTCCGCGCATTGCAAACTCTTTGAATTCTTCCATAATTTTCATCGCACAACACCTGCTTGTCTTTACCTAGTTAGTCGATCCTATGCAAGAAAAGGAGTAAGTTTGATAATAAATTACGAGAGAATGTTCAAAAACATACTTTTTATTGAACAACTAAAATTGGAGGGGCTTTTTGTGGGTTTTATCTTGCTTGTCTTTACTGGGTTACTTTTATTATATGGATGCTTTTTCTATGTTTCGAAAATTGATAAAAAGTTAGATAAGTTAATTGAGCAAAATGAGTATTTAATAAAGCTAACGATTGATAGAGAAGTAAGAAGGGGACATGAGGGAAACGACGATACATAAAAAGTGTTATAACGAGCAGTTTCAATGAATATCATCTAAAAACGGCGGACTAGTTCTATGTGTTGACATGAAACTAGGGGGGACCTAGATGAAGATTATTGAATCCTTGGACTTGGTATATGAAAAAGAAAGCTTGTTAAAGTCACGTTTTAATATTCATAAGTCTCACGTAATGGCTGCACTTGATGGAGTTCATTCTGCTATCGAGTGGTTAAAGACATCAATTTATAGAAGTGTACTAAGTGATGTTAGCTTCTATATTACTGATGAACCAATTAATTTCCCTGGTGAACTAATGATTCATGAAAAAGTGGAGTTTCAACCCGTGATTTACTTAAACATCATGACAATTGCAGAAGATTACCAGAATGAGGAATATTTGCTTGAGGTCAAAAAGAAGGATATATCTTGTTTTGAGTATGCAGCTTTCGTTTTACTCCATGAATTTGGCCATCTAATACATGGATTAATTGGTGGAAACGGAAAAAAACAAAGAGATAGACTATTTGATTATTTTGACAGAGGCGAGTATTACTATACACGTTTTATCCAAACTATGAATAAGGGAGAGACTTATGAGGAGAAGAAAAGGTATCGTAACATTCCTCATGAAAAAGCAGCCGATCGATTTGCCAGACAAAATTTAAAAATTATGATGGAACACTACAAGTAGCAGCTTTTTAAAGTAATTATATCTTAAATGTTGAAATAATTTTTCCAAAAAAATTAATAAGTAGTAGCTTTTTGGATTTATCCGTGTTATATTATGAGTAACTTATTTTTGCTCGTTTTTAGTAAGAGATGGATTGCTTTATGTTTTCCTCTTTGTGATTAATAATGACAAGAATAGTAATAAAATTGTGTACAAAAGTACACTAACAGGAGGAAATACACATGTTACAAGGTACAGTAAAATGGTTTAATGCAGAAAAAGGTTTTGGTTTCATCGAGCGCGAAGACGGAGACGATGTATTCGTACATTTCTCAGCTATCCAAAGCGAAGGATTCAAAAGCTTAGACGAAGGTCAAGCTGTAACTTTCGAAATCGTTGAAGGTAACCGTGGCGAGCAAGCTGCTAACGTTCAAAAAGCATAATTAATATAATTAATTATAGAAAAAGACTCTCCTTGTGAGGGTCTTTTTTATTGTTTTCTTCTATAGCTCAAATGGATATTGAGGTTCTTCTGGAATTATTGGAATGATTTAAAGACTCGCCTAAATGTATGGTATTAAAAAAAATGACCAACCTAAATGTTAGAAAGGGAGGTGTTTCAAGATGGCAAAGGACGTATTATGTGAAGTAAGTAACTGTAAATTCTGGGCACAAGGAAACCAGTGTTCCGCTGATGAAATTTACGTGGTCAGTCATAAAGGTGAACAAGCTGCAAAGCAAGAGGAGACTGACTGTAAAACATTCGACCCTGCTGGATTGTAACATTTAAAAAGGAAGGACAGCTTGAACGTGCTGGCCTTCCTTCCCTTTCTAATTTAATTCTTTTTTCATTGATACATGAGGAATACCTGCATCTAGAAATTCATCTGAATATGTAACATATCCTAGGTTTTTATAAAATGTTTCTGCTTGTATTTGAGCATTGAGCTTCAATGCTTTGAATCCTTCTTGTTGTGCTACTTCTTCAATTTTTATCATTAAATCTTTTCCTACATTACGTCCACGGTATTCTTTTAATATACAAATACGTTCTACTTTACCATACCCATCGACAGAACGGAATCTTCCCGCGCCTATTGGTTTTTCTCCGTCATATACGACAAAATGTGTTGCTTCTTCTTCATGTTCATCAATTTCTAATTCAACTGGAACCTTTTGTTCCTCTACAAAAACAATTGTTCTTACTTGATAAGCATCTTTTCGTTGTTTTTCATTTGTTACAATTTCAATCTTCATTGTTTATCTCCTCTACTTACGTTTAATTTTTGTTTTAATATTGTAAAATCTTGGTTGAAGAGGTTGTTCAAAAAGGTAAAATCGACCTTTTGAACAACCTCTTGAAGTATTTCTAGGATGAATCCAATACTCCATACATTGCACATGGCATTTGGAAAACCACTTAGCTGTTATCATTAAACATCATTTTTAATGCTGCTTTCAAGTCCTGTTGCCAATAAAGCCATGTATGGTCTCCTTCAAATTCATTATAGAAGTATGAATGAGACTGTTTGGAAAGGACCTCTTTTAGCTTGCGGTTTGGGGAAAGGAAATCCTTTGTTTTGTTATTGGTCGTCTTCACTTCAGTTTCACCAGTACCAATGACATGGTAAATCGATAAGGCTGGATTAATTTTTTCGCCATTAGTAATGAAATCATCATTGACATAAGGTGATTGCATTATTAATTGGCCAAAGCTATTTGGATAGGCAATAGTAGTATAAAAAGAAACCGTTGCACCCAAAGAATCTCCAATTAATGTTCGTCCAGCCGCGAGCTGATGTGTGTGAAATTCTTGGTCAAGATAAGGGAGTAGTTCCTCAGCTAAAAAACGTAAGTATTGCTTATGCTTACTCCCCTTAGGATGGTATCTTTCTCGTCTTTCTTCAACAGAAGGATATGGAATTCCTACAATAATAATATCTTTGATTTCATCTTCTACAATTAACTCTTCAGCTTGAGTTGCAATTCTACCTAAGCGAAAGTAATCATCACCATCTTGTGCAATTAATAAATCATATGTATAAAGTGGTGAGTAATTTGGTGGTAGATAAAGTAGTATTGATACGTTTTCTTGTAAATGTTTACTGAATAATGATTCTTCCAACCTCTTTCCATAAAGACGCTTTACCATACTAAAAACTCCTTCTGATGTGTATTCATCTGTCCAGATGTTGTTATTTTACCATATTTTCTGGATTCTATTTTGTTCCTAAGAAACATTTCTATAAGTGTGATAGAATAGCCAGTAGGAGGGGAAGAGACATGAAAATACCAGTACCATGCGACATAGTAGAAGCAGAGGCAAGAAGGTTACTTAAAGAGCGTGGGGTTGAAATTGAGGACATTGCAAACATTGTCTATGAACTTCAAATAAAGTACAACCCAGAATTACAACTTGAGGATTGTATCGTTAGTACAGATGCAGTTCTATGTAAACGTGAAATTCAACATGCCATTTTAGTAGGTGTTGAGTTGGACAAGTTAGCAGAACAAGGAAAATTGTCAGAACCATTGCAATCATTAATAACTTCTGACGAAGGATTATTTGGAGTCGACGAAACGATTGCTCTTGGTTCAGTATTTGGATTTGGAAGTATTGCCGTAACAACATTCGGATACTTGGATAAAGCCAAAGTAGGAATAATTGATGAATTAGATAAAAGAAAAAGTGAAACTCATACATTTTTAGATGACCTTGTATCTAGTATTGCGGCAAGTGCAGCTGCAAGATTAGCTCACAGATTGCGTGATAGAGCGGAAAATCGTCGTATGGAAGATATTAAAAGGCGTGAAGAAGAAGATTTAATTGGATAATATAGCAAAATGTGTTCCGGTGATTTTTTTGGAACACATTTTTTCTTTTCATAGTGAACTTTTTCATGAAACTGGATAAAATATAGAAAAAGGGTGGAAAGGTAGAGAGGAAGATGACGAAGAAGCCGCGTTGGATCTATTGGAAGCAAACATTTCGTTCAAAATTTCAAGCTGGCTGTTTGAAGGCTAAGCTAGAAGATAATTGGTTTAATGGTTATGAAATTGGACCTTGTGTAGAAATCAAAAAATTAAAAACAGAAAAATACGTCGTTCGATATACGTATGATGAAATCATGTAAGGAACGACATACTGTTAATTTGTAAGGCTGGTCGAATGTTGACGGCCTTTTTCTTCTGTTCTTTTTTCTTGAACAGTAATTACAGCGATTATTACTAAAGCAATACCAACATATTGCCAAAATGTTAGCATTTCTTGAAAGATTAAGAAGCTCATTAGTGCTGCAACTACTGGCTCTACTGTTGCAATGATTGATGCTCTACTTGATTCAACCGAACTTAAACCCTTTGTATAGAGAATGAAAGCGAGCATTGTTGATAGAAATCCTAATCCAATAATGAAAATCCAAACTTTTAAATCAAGAAATAAATGTCCATAAGACCATATTCCGCTGAACGGGACTATGGAAATTGTAGCGAATATAAATGTATACACAGTAACAGTTAACGAGTCATATTTGTTCAAAGCAAACTTACCGAATATGCTATAAAGAGCATAGAAAAGTCCAGATCCTAAGCCTAAGATTAACCCAAGGAGAGTAATAGATTCACTATTGTTAGGAAAAATTCCTATAACTAATGCACAACCTATTGTCGTAATGAGTAAGGCTGTTATCTTTTGTGGAGTAAGGGATTCTTTAAATAATATTCTTGAAAAAATAGTAACAAAAGCAGGCGCTGTGTAAAGTAAGATTGCGGCAATAGATATTGAGGTTTCCTGTATCGCACTGAAGAAACACAAGTTAAAAAATACAATACTTATAATCCCTGTCCCTACAAAATATTTACTATCTGTTATTTTTATTTTTAGCAGTTTTCTGTTTTTAAAGAGCACATAAATCAATAGGAAGATAGCTGCTGTTGCTACTCGGACTGCAACAACCTGAGTGGGGGTAAAGCCTAGCTCATAAAGGTATGTAACAAAAACCCCAATAATCCCCCATAAAGTGGCTCCCAATAGGATAAGTGTATAGGCGATTTTTTTGTCCATTGAGTAGTACCTCCTGAAGTAAAATAAACTATTAATTCAGTTTACTACTGAAGAACAAATACGGAAAGAATTATTTGAGCTCTCTAAACAGAAAAAAAGCAATGGCATCACTCACTACGAGTTAGTAATGTAGTGGTTGTGCTCATTGCATGGACAAAAAAATTATTTAGTCATGTTTTCAGGCTTTACAATGTCGTCAAATTGAGCTTCTGTTAATAATCCTAGAGAGAGCGTTGCTTCCTTTAATGTAGTCCCTTCCTCATGTGCCTTTTTTGCAATTTTAGCTGCATTTTCATAGCCGATATGTGGATTTAATGCTGTAACAAGCATTAATGAGTTTGTTACGTACTGTGAGATGACCTCTTCATTAGCTTCAATCCCAATAGCACAGTTATCATTGAAAGAAACGATACAATCAGAAAGTAGTGTAACAGACTGTAAGAAGTTATAAATGATAACTGGCTTAAATACATTTAACTCAAAATTTCCTTGACTTGCTGCAAAACCGATTGTCGCATCGTTACCAAATACTTGTGAACAAACCATTGTCACTGCTTCACTTTGTGTTGGATTGACTTTCCCAGGCATAATTGAGCTCCCAGGCTCATTGGCTGGTATTGTAATTTCTCCAATTCCAGAACGTGGTCCACTTGCTAACCAACGAACATCATTGGCAATTTTCATTAAATCAGCTGCTAATGCTTTTAAAGCTCCGTGTACATGAACCAATTCGTCATGGCTTGTTAAAGCATGGAATTTATTTTTTGCTGAAACAAATGTCTTACCAGTTAAAGTGCTTAGCTCTTTAGCTACTGCTTCTCCAAACTGTGGGTGCGCATTAATACCCGTACCTACGGCAGTTCCACCAATCGCCAATTCTCTAACATGGATAAGACTGTTCTGGATCATTTCTTCTGTTTTCTCGAGCATTCGATGCCATCCACTAATTTCTTGTCCGAGTGTTAGAGGAGTTGCATCTTGTAAGTGTGTTCTACCAATTTTAATAATTGAGTCAAATTCCTTAATTTTCTGTTTGAGAGTTTCCTTTAATATAGTAATAGCTGGGTAAAGAGCATTTTCAACCTTTAAAATTGCAGCAATATGCATCGCAGTTGGAAATGTGTCATTTGAGCTTTGTGAGCGATTAATATCATCATTTGGATGAACTCGTGTTTGACTTCCTTTAGCTGATAAAATTTCATTAGCACGAAAGGCAAGAACCTCATTTACATTCATATTTGATTGCGTTCCGCTACCAGTTTGCCAAACGACAAGAGGGAATTGGTCATCATGGCATCCACTTAATATTTCATCAACAGCTTCTGCAATTGCATTTGCTTTTTCTTTTTCAAGATTATTTAACCGTTCATTGCTCGTTGCACATGCTTTCTTAAGTAAACAAAATGCCTGAATAACCTCTTTAGGCATCTTTTCTGTCCCGATTTTAAAGTTTTGAAGGCTCCGTTGTGTTTGCGCACCCCACCATTTATCTGCAGGAACCTCTATTTCTCCTAATGTATCTCTTTCTATGCGTACATTCATGTTATTTATTCCTCCTTTACCTATTCATTTGTTTACCCTCGAATTCAGCTAGTCATACGCCTTTTTTAGTAAGTATGTATAAAAATAGCTAAATTCAGCAATAACTTGGAAGGAAGTACAGCTCCATGCTCAATGAAATGAGGGTATGTTCTTGTTTAAAGGTAATGACTTTTTTGAAGGTGTGTTTTGGTCGAGTCTACTTAGCCTTCCTTTATGGGTGTCTATTATTGGGTGGGTGAAGCTACTGTTTTAGTAAAAAAAGAGTTGTCACAAAGGTCAAATATATTTACCTTTTAGGACAACTCTTTGAGGCTTTATTCAAATAGGTGTAAGAATTTTTCGTATCCTTCTTTTTCTAATTCACTCTTAGGAATAAAACGAAGTGCCGCTGAATTTATGCAATAACGTAACCCTGTAGGTCCAGGCCCGTCGTTAAAAACATGTCCTAGATGTGAATCACCTTCTTTACTCCTTACTTCAGTACGAACCATTAAATGACTGTGGTCCCTTTTCTCAACGATTTGTTCTTCTTTTACAGGGGCTGTAAAGCTTGGCCATCCACATCCAGCATCGTATTTTTCATGTGATGTAAATAACGGTTCCCCAGAGACGATATCGACATAAAGTCCTTCCTCTTTATGATTCCAGAACTCATTTTGAAATGGTGGCTCAGTTCCACTATTTTGAGTAACCTCATACTGCATAGGTGAAAGGTTCTTCTTTAGCTCGGCTTGATCTTTTTTCATTTTCCAGTGCTCTTGTATAAACACATCACGTCCTGAGCCTTTACGATATAGTTTATAACGTAAAGGATTCTTCTTATGAAATCCTTGATGGTATTCTTCTGCCTCATAAAAAGTAGATGCTGGGAGAATTGCTGTAGCAATTGGTTCAGAAAATCGTCCACTTTCCTCAAGCGCTTTTTTTGAAGCTTCTGCTTTTTCTTGTTGTTCTTCCGTATGATAAAAGATTGCTGTACGATAAGAATGTCCCCGATCATGGAATTGACCACCTGGGTCAGTTGGATCAATCTGCTTCCAAAATAAATCAAGTAATTTCTCATAAGAGAAAAGAGAGGGATTAAATGTAATTTGAACCGCTTCATAATGACCAGTCGTTTCTTGGCAAACTTCTTCGTATGTAGGGTTTTCTTTATGCCCACCTGTATATCCAGAGACTACTTGTTCAATTCCCTTTTCCTCTTCAAAAGGTGTGACCATACACCAAAAACAACCTCCTGCAAATGTAGCTAACTCTTCTGTCATGTTTACCATCCCTTCTAACTTCAAATGAAATTTACTTTTATTTTAACTGTTTGGTTTAAGAGGTACAAAGATTATGAATTCAATTTTCGAATTTGTAGATTTGTAAAACTAAAATTTACATTCCTTCCTCTTCAAACCGTTTTAAATCACTTTTATTACCTATAACAATTAAGATGTCGTTCATAAAGATGAGATCTGAAGGAAAGGGGGAAATATTAATTTCCTTTCCACGTTTAATCGCTAATATAGTACAGCCATATTTGGCACGGATATCAAGTTCGAGTAGTGAGCGATTGCAAACTTTATCTGTGGCAATTAATTCAACGATACTATAGTCTTCTGAAAGCTCAATATAATCAATGATTTTCTCAGAGACGAGATGCTGTGCTATTCGAATCCCCATGTCTTGTTCAGGATGAACAATTCGATCAGCCCCTATTTTTTCAAGTACTCGGTGATGATAGTAATTTTGTGCTTTCACCCACACCTTTTTAACTCCTAACTCCTTTAATAGAAGGGTACACAAAATACTTGATTGAATATTATCGCCTATAGCGACAATGACATAGTCAATATTTCGAATCCCTAATGAGATAAGAGCTGACTCATCAGTACCATTTGCAATCACACTGTGGGTTGAATATTTAGTCGATGTATGAACTTTATCTGGATTATTATCGATAGCCAATACTTCGTGGCCTAATTTGTATAATTCTTTACAGACACTACTACCAAATCGACCTAGACCAATAACAGCAAATTGTTTTTTCATCGTAAGACTTCCCCTTAATTTTATAGATCTAGAATAATCGAATAGAAATATTCATATTAATAGTATGTCAAAGGAAAAAGTTTTTATCAGAATTGGTGTAGCTATTAGATTTTACTCAAAAGTAGTAATAATGTAGTATATGAGTAAATGGATGTGTGTTGTCACAACTAGAATCGTTTTGCAGAAAAGCCGTCACCGGGATTTTGCTTGGAAGGGAGGGTGAAGTATGTACGATTTTTTGAATGAAGATGATAAAAAAAATATTGCCGAACTCCAGAAAAAAATAAACAGTGCCAAATCAGATCAAGAGTCCAAAAAGTACTTTACAGAAATGGCCCTTATTACTGAGAAAGCAAGGGTACGAGCATTGAAAAAAAGTAATGTACAAAAACAAAGTACGTAAGGTGGGTCGCGAGGGGACAATCGTTCATAACGGTTGTCCCCTCGTGTTTTTTGTCTAAATGAAAACCCTGGCTAGGCTTGGTTCAGTGGTAGAAGCTGATGACGAGAAACCAACTGTTGTTTTAGTAGAGGATGATAATATCTTAGCGTTGCTACTTAATGAACAACTCCGTTCACATGGCTTCAATGTACATCATGTTCGAGATGGTGATTATGCAATACAGGTTACAAAATGGAGAAGTGTTGTTTCCAGATGAAGATGCTAATGAAGGATTTGGAAGTGAATAAGTGGGTGTGAATTCAGAACATGAATGAGAACACTTAGACTACCTGGGGTCTCAAAAGTTTCTGAAATTAAGGGTGTGCCTCAAAAGGTAAAAACAACCTTTTGGGGTACACCCTTTAAAATAAGTAGTATCTTAAATTCAATTTGTATAATAGTCCGAATTCACTTTACCATAGAACATCATACATCTGTTGGGTAATTAAATTTGTGTCAATTGGACATTGTTCAGCATCTCTTCCATATTGCCAGCCCCACACATTTGCTTCACATTGCACAGATGCTGGTGCAAAGCGTCTTGGTCTATTCTGCTTAGAGGTTGTGCCTGGTTCTGGTTCCGCACTCCAGAGAATAGATTGTATTCTAACTTGTTCATTGTTTTCAACGGCTTCACAAAAGGCACTGCTAAAATTTCCTTGTACAGGGTCATGATAGAAACCTGGTAAATACCCACTCGGATAAAATGCATCGACCCAGCCACGAATCCATCCCTCATCTACATTAAAAAAGTGTTCGACATTAGCAAAAATAACTGAGCCAGTTGGTATCCCTAAGCGTCTTGCTTGAAAGACTGAATTGTTAGCAGTGATTTTTCCTTGTCGATAGCCAACAGCTTCACGAAATACATTATAAATCGGGAGAATCCTAATTCCATTCCCTCTTAAACGAGCAACCTCATCACTTGTAATACCGTCGCTGACATTAGGAACTGTTGTTAAGTATCTCCCCCAATATTCAGGCTTTCCGAAATTTTCAATTACACAATTATATAGGTCTTCACTAACAGCAGCAGCTGAGTCGACACCCCAAAGTGTTCTAGGCATACAATTCACTCCATATCTATAGAAAATAAAGAAGCCTGTGCTATCCACAGACTTCTACCTACGATTACTATATGCAAATGCCTTAATATATGACCCAATCAACTTGGAGCATCGATGGGTTTTTAAGAGGAATTGGTTTAAGCCAGACTGGATACCAACTATTAATCATTGTTGCATTGGAATGTTAAAGAAGGAAGCTTTGAGAGAAAAACGAAGAGGTTGGGACACAAGTCTCTAATAGAGGATGCAATGGCTCGTTCGCTACGCGCCTTGAAAGGAGAAACCCACTCCTTTCAATCCTTTATAATGATGTAGCGACTCCGATCATTGCTTCGAGGCTGTGACAAAAGGTCAAAAACGGACCATTTTTGTCACAGTCTCTTCGAGTTAGTTTTATTTTAGGTACTTTTGGTTTCCCTCTCTTCAGAGTATTCTTGAAGAAGGTTTTCAATTATTTCATGGTGAACGGAAGCCCATGCTTGTTCACGGTAGTGAACAAGTATCGAAGCAATTGTGATGGAAGTGTATATAAGTAGAGCCAAAATAATTATATGAAGATTTTTTTCTGCAAAACCTTGAATTTGTTTCGAAAAAATAAGACCAAGCCAAGGAATTGTTGATACTAATATCGGAATCGTACCTGCACCGTTTTTTTCTTTAATAAAACGATATCGTATTAATCGTAGTTCGTCTTCTGACAGTGTATTGTAGAAATCCTTAATATTATCAATTTCGTGCATCATTTTTAATTTAGCGATAGGTTCTTTTTTATGCACGGCTCTTCGTATTTTTAAGTAAATCCTATGTACATCACCACGTAAAGTAAACATATTATCTCTCCTCCTTATCTTTACCTTTTACCAATAAGGTGATATTAAACAAAAAAGATTCAAGAAAAGCTAAGTTTAATATTTAGTCTGTAGGGTAAAAAACAAACAAGCGAAAGGATATATTATTAGATAGGAGTGATTGATAATGGATAATCAAAAGGAATTAATGGTCGGAGCAGTTGTAGGTGGTGTCGTTGGAGCAGCTACAGCATTATTAACGACTCCAAAATCTGGACAAGAGTTAAGAGCAGATATCAGTAACAGAGTGGAAGAAGGGATGAATAAAACAGAAGAGTTAACAGTTTTTCTAAAAGAAAAAATAACTGAGTTATCAGCATTAGTTAGTAAAAGCTCAGGAGAAATATCAGAGACAGCCCTAGAACAAATTGAAAATGTTTTAGCAGAAGCCAAGGAAGCACTTGAAGTTATTCAAAACAGGGAAGATGTCAAAGTAGAGGATTTTAGGGATGTTATTAAAGAAATCATGGAAGAAGAAATGAAAGCAGGTAAGGAAATAAATAATATTGTAAGAGAAGAAATGAAAAGCTTTCAAGAAAGGCTAAACGAAGATATAGTTGAGTTAAAAGAGAAAATTAAATAGTAAAGAGGTGATCGATTGGAAATTAGTACTGATGCAAGTAAATTTCTTAAACAACTTTTAGTAAAAAGAAAGAAAAGCGGTATTCGAATTGGTTATAATGAAAAAAGTAAATGAGGAGTTTCAAAATTTAAGTTAACTCTGGATGAGTATAACGAAGGTGATTTTCAACAAGTGGTGAAAGATATTACAGTTTTTTACCGAAAAGATGTCATTCCTCATCTGCCACGTTTGTATATTAAAAATGAAAACGGTAGACTGTCCTTAGTAGATAAATCAAATCAACAAAAACCACTCTAATTGAGTGGTTTTGTTGGTTTTTTAGACTTTATTCTTCTTTCTTGCCTTCGAAATTGTCACCAAATCGAGAAATCGTGACCCTTTCTCTACCATTGCTTGGTTGAGCGGCATCTTTACTTTTTATCATATTGCGTTTTGATTTAGAACGTTTACTCATAGAGTATCTCTCCTTAGTGAATCAATTTTCATTTATATTGTTAACCTTCATTAGGAAATAGATGTAGTCAAGTTGTGGAAATGGAGTTTCATTTTTAACTGTGTTAGGATCATATTACATTTATTAAAGGAGCAGATAATTATGAAGTTAATATCAATAGAACCAACACCGAGTCCAAATTCAATGAAAATAAATTTAAGTGAAAGTCTGCCATCCGGTGAGAGTAAAAATTTTAAAAAAGAACAGAAAGCAGAAGCACCAGCACAGTTAAAAAAGTTACTTGATATCGATGGTGTAACAGGTGTTTTCCATGTTGCTAATTTTATCGCAGTGGAAAGACATCCGAAAAAAGATTGGCAAGAAATTCTGCAACATGTCCGTCAAGTTTTTGGAGAGGAATCATTTGAAAATGGTAAAAATGCTAGTGAACAACCAGATGATTCTTTTGGTGAAGCAAAGGTACTTCTACAGGTATTTAGAGGAATTCCAATGCAAATTAAGGTTGAAACTGGTGGAGAAGAAACTCGTTTTGGTTTGGCAGAACGATTTACAATGGCAGCAATGAAGGCAGAGTCTGCATCAGATAATTTAGTGATGGAAAGACAATGGAAAGAATATGGTGTCCGATATGGTGATATAGAAGAAATAGGAAAAGAAGTGGAAGAAGAATTGGAAGCTGCTTATGACCAAAGCCGCTTGGATAGATTGGTAAATGAAGCTTTTAATAAGAATGCTGGTGAACAGGAACAAGTAAAGACAATTTCATCTCAAGAGGTGAAAGAAGCTCTACAGAATTCTGATTGGAAAGTACGTTTTGCTGCACTAGAAAAATTAAACCCTAAAGAAGAAGATATAGAATTATTGGGCTCTGTATTAAAGGATGATAAGGCGTCTATCCGTAGACTTGCAACAGTATACCTTGGAATGATTGAAATAGAGGACGTTCTTCCGTATATTTATCAAGCATTAAAAGATTCATCAGTTACTGTTAGACGTACAGCGGGCGACTGTTTATCTGATCTTGGTTTTTCAAAAGCAATACCAGCTATGATTGAAGCATTAAACGATAAAAATAAGCTTGTACGTTGGAGAGCAGCGATGTTCTTATATGAACTAGGGGATGAGACTGCAATCGAAGCGTTAAGAGCTGCTGAAGATGACCCAGAGTTTGAAGTAAGCTTACAAGTGAGAATGGCTTTAAAACGAATTGAGAGTGGTGAAGAAGCAGCTGGTTCTGTCTGGCAGCAAATGACTAATGCTCGTAAGAATGAATCTTAGCTAGTAAGGAGAGTTTTCATTGATCGATATAAATTTCGAAAAATATTCAGAAACAGTATTGGAAGATTTTAAATTAACGGATATGTATATGATTCAAAATTGGATTCATTGTACAGTTACCTTTACAACCACTAATATGCCTGAGGATATTATCGATCCGCAGGCACTTATCATTATGAATAGTGATAAGGAGATTCTGCAAATTGTTTTACATGAAGAAGGTTGTGACTCGCCTAATTATCAGTTTACTGAGAAGGAAAAGGAACAGATAATGAACTGGTTTAGGACTGAAAAAGTAGAATTATAATAAAAAAGAGCACTGAAAAAGTCCAAGGTAGAGTATTCAAGTAGAAGTAACGGCTTCACACGTTGCAAGCCAGCTATGAGTAAACCCATCCATAGCAGGATTATTTAAAAGAGGCAACGGTTTCGTACATTACTAAAACGCGACTGAAAAAGTGAAGTACATACTTTTTCAGTCGGGTTGTAATAAAGGAGGGTGTGTAGTCTACACATCCTTACAAAAAACGTTCATATTCAACAAAATTTCCTAGGAAATAATCAAGTATCATGTTCCTTTCTATTGACTATACACTAGTATTATTGTATATTTATCTTGTCATAATGTTGAATTTAGGACTGTTAGCTCAGTGGGAGAGCACTTGCTTGACAGGCAAGGGGTCACTGGTTCAATCCCGGTACAGTCCACCATACATATTGTAAATAAGCACCTTCTTGTATAAGAATCAGTACAAGGAGGTATTTTGGTATAAAAATGACTGAATAAAAAGTAAGGGTGATATCATTGGACTTATCTGTAAAAAAATATGAGAATATGGAATTTATGATTGAAGAAATTAAAAAGAAACTACAAGTTGTTAACTCCGGAGTGATTTTAGCTGAATATTTCACATTAGAAAACTATGAGGATATACATGATATTTATGAAATGGTAAACAGAAAAGCATCGGTTAGTGTTAGTGAAATTGAAGCAATTATTTCTGAATTAGGAAAACTTCGTAAGTAGATTTGAAAAAGACTGTACTGATTAGTTTTATCAGTACAGTCTTTTTCAAATTCATCAATACGGATAAGTGAAGTCATATTTAAAGAAAGGAGATGACTTCGCACACTACTCGTAAACTAAGCAACAAGAATAATACCTCACTAAACTTAAAATTATACTGCCTTCATATTGCTTTTAAATTAAACAAAATCTACTTTTGAAAGTTTTATACTTGTACTCGTTTATTGGTCACGGTTATAAGGTGTTTCTTCATTTTTCTCTTTATCATCATGAGTCGGATGCGCGCCAGGGAATTGTCGAGGCATGTCTTGGTGTAAGTTTTTAAACTCATAATTAAATGCGCTATAGTAACGCTGTCCTTCTTTCCAAGGAGTTTCTTTGTTTTCTACTGGTTTTTCTTTATTTCTTGGTGAACCATAAGAACCTTCAGGCAAATCCTCGACTGTTAAAAAATTTCGTTGGGTTTCCACATTTGAAAAGTCAGTATATTCCTCTCGTCGATCCAAGTAAAAACACCTCCTGTATGGTAATGGTGTTAGTTTGTACAGTAAGAAAAGAACTATTCGAGTTGTGAAAAGAACCAGAACGCAATAAAAGCCGGCGTAATGTCGGCTTTTATTTAGAGAGCTCATTTAATAAGAAAAAAGTTTTCTTATTAGACTTTAAAGTTTTGGATTGAACTTAACAGTTCTTCACTTAGACGAGCCAACTGCTTAGATGATTCATTAATGCTTTGGATTGCTTCATCTTGACGTTCAACTTTGTCGGATGCTTCACTTGAGCCGTCAGCTACTTCTTGAGCCAATGTACGGACTTCATCAATACCTGTGAAGATTTGAACTGTATTTTCAGCTATTTGTTCTGTACCAGCTGTTACTGCTTCGATTTCACGAACGGTTGATGTAATTGATTCTAAAATTTGCTGGAATGACTCTCCTGCTGTAGTTGCGATGTGTTCACCTTTTTCAACTTCTTCTAAACCATATTTCATTTTAGAAACAACTTTACTTGTATCTGTTTGTATTTTTTGGATAAGCTCAGTTACATTTTTAGCAGAGGAAGCAGATTGCTCTGCTAGCTTACGAACCTCCTCGGCTACGACTGCAAAGCCTTTTCCTTGTTCACCTGCCCGTGAAGCCTCAATTGCTGCATTTAGAGCAAGTAGGTTCGTTTGCGCTGAAATATCAGAGATAACACTAATAATTGAATTAATTGCTTTGGAACGTTCAGAGAGTTGTTCAATTACTTTTGATAAATCCTGGACAGTATCTCTAATAACATGAATCTGGTTTACTGTACTTTGAACAGCATCCTTACCTTTTGTTGCTTCAATCTCTGTTTCCTGACTCATATTTTTCACTTTTGTTGTTTTGTCAGCAACTTGACCAAAGTGTTTTGTCACATCTTCAATTGTCGTTGTAAGAGTATTAGTTCTAGATGACTGATCTTTGGCACTAGAAGCTATTTGCTCTATAAAAGAGGAAATTTCTTCTGAAGCAGCGCTAGTTTCTCCAGAATTCGAGGTAAGTTGCTGTGAAGCTGCAGTTACTTGTTCTGAGCTTTCTTTCATTTTATGAATTAATTGACGTAATTGTTTTTTCATTTGGTCAGCTGCTTGTGCAAGTTCACCGATTTCGTCCTTTGACCGAATCTCAATATCATTGTCTGTTAAATCACCATTAGATATCTTTTGTACCCTTGAAACAATCGACTGAACTGGTGATACGATTGTTTTGCGAATAGTTATGAAAATAATAACCAATAATAGGAGAATGATGATTAATCCACCTATTACTAATGAACTTGTATTTTCCTTTACTCCATTAATGACATGAGTAGCTGGGACAGTTACTGTTACTGCACCTTTTAAATCACCTACATTAAGACCTTCTCTTACATGTCCTAGTGGGTCAAGTTCTCCTTTAGCTCCACCATGACAGCCAATACATGAGTCGCTAATTCGAAGAGGTTCTAAGTAACGATAAACTTGTTGTCCATTCACCTCTACCAATTGTTGGTATGAAGTAAGTTCTGGATTTGCTTGAAATTCCTCAAGTGCTTTCATTTCAAAAGCATCGGGTTCATGATCTGGATTTCTAAGAAGATCGGGAACACCAACCTGACCAAGTTGCACATGAACAGCTCCATCGAGTTCGTCTCTAATACCTGTTAATTGAATTTTATTCGTATGTATTTGGATAAAAGTACTTTCGTCTGATAGTTGTTCTGCCATTCCTACTGCTTGGTTCTCTAAGTTTGTATGAGCATTGTTCATACTAACGATGTAAAAGTATGTGAACAATAGTGCAAAAAGAACAATTAGGGAAGAAAAGATTATTAACATAAACTTTTTTGCCAATTTTATCACTCCATTCGTTTGCCAGGTAGAAATATTAGCTTGTTAATTGAACTAATGCAGTTATTTGTATTTCAATCTTTATTAAAAAGAATAGTAAAACGTAGAAAAAGTGAAAAACCTATGCCAAAAGTCATTAATTAAAAATTGTGAATTCAGGCTATATTATTATTTTAGTGGTAACTAGTAATGAATAGCAAAGGTTTTTTTGACAAGTTATAGAATAAATTGAAATTGAGGTAGGACTTCATGTCTAGAAGAAGAAATAGTGAAAATATCAGCATAGTATTAGGGGCATTTGCCGGAGGTGTAATAGTAACGTTAGGCGCACGTTTATTATCAGAAAAACAGGGGATGAAAGTCCATAAGATTAATAATCTTATACAAGATAAAGCTGTTGATTTTACAAAAATGTCTACTGAAATGGGTAGTGAATGGATTATGAATTTAGTTGATGAGGTAGAAAAGAAAGGGACATGAGGGCAGGATACATGCTTTTATTAAAACCATAATTTAAAACTTAGATAACATAATTTATTGAATAGTGAAGAATCAAAATAGAATGACAGTGGATATGACATGATTCTATGGACATTATGATGTCCTAGGATGATGTTTTTTTACGGCTTAGGAAATTACAAAATACTTAAGCTGAGGGATAAGTGGAAGCTTATTCAAAGAAGGGCAATGGCTTCGCGCACTACGCGTATAGCGCCAAGAAACCTACTTGTTACTATATTTTAAACAGGTAGTGGCTTCGCACATTGCTTTAAACAAAAGTCCGCTTTGCGGTTTTTGTTCTTGAACTATAGTTGTCCTCGGCCCTTATAGTTTGCTATCTACCTTCTAATAGATTATTTGTGATAAAATGAACGATAAGTGAATAATAAGGTGGGAATTTTTGTGTTAGTGTGGGAATGGGAATCAATAGTTAATTATGTTTATCGTATTCCATGGATGGATATAGGAATTGCGATAGGAATTTTTCTGATATTTTTAGTTTTTCGGAAAATTTTTACGAGATATATCTTTAAATTAATCATTCGTTTGTCAAAAAAGACTCCAACAGAGATTTTTACAAATGTCCTATTAGCATTTGAGAAACCATTACGTTTTATATTTGTCATAATCGGTTTCTATTTAGCTCTAGTATATTTACCGTTAAGTCATGGAACGATGGAACTTATTAATCAAATTTATCGGATGTTAATTGTTGCTTCCATCGGTTGGGGGCTTTATAATTTTGCAGCGGAAAACTCAAGTTTATTTGTTAACATAGCTGAAAAGCTTGATTTAGAAGAAAATAGTATGCTTATACCATTCTTATCTAAGGTTTCTAGATTTATAATAATTGCGTTGGTAGTAAGCATTATTGCGGGAGAATGGGGATTTGAAGTAGGGGGATTTGTTGCAGGTCTTGGCTTAGGTGGATTAGCTTTTGCATTAGCTGCTCAGGATACGATTGGAAATTTTTTTGGTGGGATTATTATTGTTACCGAAAAGCCCTTTAGTAAGGGCGACTGGATACAAACTCCAAGTGTAGAGGGTACAGTTGAGGACATTACTTTTAGAAGTACAAAAGTTCGTACATTTGCACAAGGTGTCGTAACAGTGCCTAATTCAACATTAGCAAATGAAGCGATAACAAACTGGACTCAGATGGAAAAACGTCGCATTACATTTAATTTAGGAGTGCTATACTCTACTCCAAAAGAAAAATTAGAAAATGTTATTAAGCGAATTGAGCAGACGCTTCAAGAACATGATGGAATTGATAAGGACATAATTTTTGTCCGATTTAATGAGTATAACAGCTCAAGTTTAGATATATACTTGTACTTTTTTACGAAAACCACAGTCTGGGCTGAATGGCTAAAGATTAAAGAAGAGATTAATTTTAAAATATTGGAAATCTTAGAGGATGAGGGTGTATCTGTAGCTTACCCTAGCAGAAGCCTTTATTTTGAAACACCTCTCGAAAAACAAATGTTCCATGAGCAAATGAGTAAGAATAAAGAAATAGAGTAGTAAGTCAACTTTATCGAGAGGATTAAATGGTAAATGTATCACTTTTTCTCAATTTTTCTATTAGTAATTGCAGCAAGCATTGATAATTTTGGGGTTGGTATGGTCTATGGGGTACGAAAGATTAAAGTTCCTTTTGGCTCATTACTAATCATTGCTTTGTTTTCTGCTATCGTCGTTGTTGTTTCGATGTTATTTGGAAGAACAATCCTTCAGTTCATTTCACCAGATATAACAGATATAATTAGTGGTTGTATGTTAATCGTAATCGGTATAATCAATTTTTATTTCTTATATAAAACAAATCCTCGCTCCGTGAATAATGATGATAAGAAAAAAAAGAAAAAGAGCGACTCTACATTTTTATCTGTACTTAAAGAACCAACAAAAGGGGATGTAGATAATACTGGGGTTATTACACTTAAAGAAGCTGTAATGTTAGGAATTGCATTAGCAATTGATGCCTTTGGTGTTGGATTGAGCGCGGCATTATTAGGTTATTCAATGATACTAACCACGTTGCTTATTTCTGGATTAGGTGCCGTTTTTGTAGCATTAGGAATATTCTTAGGGATGTTTTTAGCTGATAAAACTTGGGTGAAAGGACTTGCCTATATCCCAGCATTACTTCTAATATTATTGGGAATACATGTACTGCTATAAAAAGAAGAGGCTATTTTAGTTAGGTCACAGTAATAAATGTGATGTAAACTAAAATAGCCTTTTTTCGATTTAGGAGAAAAATGCTCTATACCTTTTTCTCAATCTATCGTTGCAATTCTTTTAATTGGTTAATTCCATCACGCAATTGTCTTTCAACCTGTTCTGCTTCTTGAATGTGTTGCATGATTAAATCATTTGCATCATCAAAAGAACATGTCGTTTGGTGAACTTCATTCATTACATCATTACTTAAACGATCTTGTACTGTAATTGTATCAAGTACATTGGAAACCTCAGAACGAACGGTTTCAATTGCGCCGAGAATTTCATCAATGCTAGCAGCTGTCTTGTTACTGTAATCGATACCTTCTTCAACAGCACGTAATGTATTATTAGAATCTTCTTGAGCGCGTTCTGTTTCGACTTGGATATGCTTAATTAAATCATCGATACTTCTCGTACTTTGTGCAGTGTTTTCTGCAAGCTTACGAACTTCATCAGCAACAACCGCAAAACCTTTTCCATGTTCGCCAGCCCTTGCAGCTTCAATTGAAGCGTTTAATGCAAGAAGGTTAGTTTGCTCAGCAATCTCATTAATTACTTTGACGATTCCTTCAATTTCCTTTGAACGAGATCCTAATTGAGCCATACTATTAGACGTTTGTTTTGATTCTTCCCCTAATCGGTGGATTAAGTTTTGAATCTTTTTAACTGCTTCTTGTCCACTAGTTGACTTTTCTACCATAATATTTGCTGATGAAATAAGGGATTCTCCCTTTTCTGACATAACTGATGATGT
Organism: Bacillus sp. FJAT-45350; assembly: GCF_002335805.1. Classification (NCBI taxonomy): domain Bacteria; kingdom Bacillati; phylum Bacillota; class Bacilli; order Caryophanales; family Bacillaceae; genus Bacillus; species Bacillus sp. FJAT-45350. The sequence continues at coordinate 330,982 of NZ_NISU01000001.1, forward strand.
ATCACTTAATTGTTCACTAATCTCATTCACTTTGTCGAAACGTGATTTTATTTCATTCACAAGGTTACCTAATTGATTATGCTGATCATTTACAGCAGCATGTTCTTCAATTGCTGCTAAAAAAGATGATGCAAGGGCGTCTAACTGTTGATTAGATTGGTTTTCTTTTTCGCTAAGCTTCCCCTCAAGATCAGCGATCTCTCTTTCTAATCGTTCGTTTTCTAATTTTAATTCATTGATCTTTCCATTGGAAAAAAACAAAGACGGTCACCTCGGTTCATTAAAAATAGAGTGATGTACTCTATGACTATCATACCATAAGACTATGACATTAATTACCTAGTTTTCATAAGTTAAATAAATTTATAATTGTAAATGATTATGTTAATTATAATCATTATAATATGGTATTGACTTTAAACAAATAAATAGTTAAAATAAAAATTAAGAAAAATTTAACAGGAAACAGGGGGAGATTTAATTGAGTAACCATGAAGTAATAGTTTATAGCAGTACGGGATGCCCACATTGTGAAAAGGTTAAAGAAGCATTAAAGGCATGGGGTATAGAATATGATGAAAGAAATGTGTCTGTTACAAAAGAATATTTTGATGAATTAATGGCTAAGAATGTACGTGCAACGCCTGCTACTTTTATTAATGGGAAACTAATTCTTGGCTTCCATGAGAAGAGATTTAGAAAGGCTTTAGGATTAAACGAAGAGGCTAAGACTGAGAAAGTTGACGAATCAAATGAGAAAGATGTAGATATCTTTAAGAGTGTTGATAAAGATGTTCTTAATGAAGTCTATGATTTTGTTATGATCGGTGGCGGACCAGCTGGTGCATCAGCAGCAGTTTACGGTGCGAGAGCCAAGTTAAAAACGTTAGTTATTGATAAAGCACCAAAAGCAGGTACTTTAGCAATAACACATAAAATTGCAAACTATCCAGGTGTTCGAGGAGAATTAACAGGACTTGAGCTACTTGATTTAATGCAACGTCAAGCACATGACTTTGGTGCCGAGTTTGTTCGTTCAAATGTCCTATCAGTTGATTTCGCTGGAGACATTAAGAAGATTGAAGTACCTGAAGGAGTTATTCAAGCAAAAAGTGTCTTTATTGGAGTGGGGGCTAAAGCGCCTAGTAGCAAAATAACTGGTGAAGAGGAATTCACTGGTCGTGGTGTAAGTTATTGCTCGACTTGTGACGCAGCATTCTATCAAAATAAGGTAGTAGCAGTTGTTGGTGAAAACGAAGAAGCAATTCATGAAGCAGAAACTTTATCCAAGTTCTGTAATGAGGTTCGAGTAATAATTCCAACTGGAAATGTAAAAGGTGATGCAGACCTTTCTACATTAGAAAGTCTTGATAATGTACAAATCTTCAAGAAGCATCGTGTTAAAGAAATATTAGGTGAAAACGGTGTTGAAAAGCTAGTAATTCAAGATGACAAACGTGAACAGCAAACTTGGGAAGTAGATGGCATTTTCCTATATCTTGCTGGAATGAAGCCGGGTACGGATTTCTTAGGTAATGCAGTAGAGCGTGACGAGGAAGGGTATGTAGTTGTTGATGAAAATTTACGTACAAATGTTGATGGGGTATTTGCTGGTGGAGATGCTCGCCGTACTCCAATTAAGCAAGCTGTTATTTCAGCTGCCGATGGTGCAATTGCTGCATTAGGTGCAGATCAACACGTAAATAGCAGAACAAAGTTAAGGCCACAATATAGCTAATGTATTAAAATGAGGCGGACTTTCATAGTTCGTCTTTTTCTGATTGTAAAAGCAAAAACTTAACTAATTTCTCAGGTAAAAAACCTAACAAACTTGTAGAGAGGTCTATACCTGTTTCCCTATACTAAAAGAAATAACTTTGAATGGAGGGGATATAATGAGTCAGGTACAGACAGTGATTCAACTAAGTGGCTTTACTGTTCGTAAAGTGATTGAACTTGTCTCGATGAATAAAAAATGTGAGAGTGTAATTTATCTTAAAAAAGGGAATCAGCTTACAAACGGGAAGTGTTTACTAAGTGTCCTTTCGTTCATTTTAGTTACTAGAGAAGGAGAGAGATATCAAGTAGTTGCAGAGGGTAAGGATGAAGAGGATGTCATTCACAACTTTATTGCTTTTACTAAGCGAATGAATGGTTCGTATACGTTAAGTTTAGAAAAATAATGAAGTTAAATAGGAGGAGAAGTAGTATGTTTGGATTAATATTTGCTTGCTTAATTGCTGGAATTTTATTAATGTATTCAACTTTATTACATGTAATCAGTGTTAGTCGTGTTAGAAGTCAAGAGATTGCCAGCAAGCTTCGAAAAAGAACATTCACTTATGGTATAAGCGGTATACTTTGCATGCTTACTGGCATTCTTCTCATAACGATACATTGAAATCTCTTAGGCTGAAACTTCTACGTTAGTATTTTGTTTCTTTTGTTTAAGGTGAAGACTGAAGCTACCTAATGTACAAAGTAGACAAGTAAAGCTAGAAAATAGAAATGCAGTTAAATAGGAATTAGTGTATTCAATTAAATATCCTGTAACCATTGGTGAAATAAATTGACCTGCACTAAAGAAAATTGTTACAAACCCCATTGCAACGGGAATATACTTTGGCATAATATAGTCACCGACACTAGCGTTCATAATTGCAGGTACTCCCCAAAGAGTGACACCATAAATGAGGATTAGCCCTAATATTAATAGATGATCAGTTGTAAACGTTAAACCAGTTAACATGACAAATTGGACTAAAAACACCATTGAGAGTGCAGTGGAACGTCCAATTCTATCTGAAACACTTCCCCAAATAAATCCGCTAATTATACTAGCAGCTCCACCAACAGCAAAGTAGGTTCCTGCAAGGGAAGGTTGCATATTAACATCCGCTATTAAATAATCAACGATAAACGTAGAGAAAATAAGGTAGCTCATTCCCCAAAACATATAAATGAAGCCAATGATCCAAAGTGTTTTATTTCGGTAAACGCTACTTGCAGATTCCTTTGTTGGCTCCTGTTCTTTGTTGTTCGGTTTGTTTGGAGTTGTTGTTTCACCACCAATAGGAGACAAATTAAGATCTTCAGGACGGTTTTTTAATAAGAAGATATTAATGATTGCTACCGTAAATACAAAAATCGCTAAGAGGTACCAGCTGATTTTCCATCCATCTACCCCAAATGTAGATACAATTGCTGGGACTGAAAATCCACTTAACACCATTCCAAGTCCAGCACCAGCCATAGCGGTACCCATTGCCATTCCTCTTTTTTTAGGAGAGAACCATTGGCCAACAAGGCCGAGGGATGGTACGTAAGCTCCACCAGTTCCTACCCCAATTAAGAAACAACCGATGTATGCTACTAGAAATCCTGGAGCTAAAGCTGTTAGGACCATGGAAAATGATACTAAAAATAAAGAAAAGATAATCACTTTTTTTGCTGTATAGCGAATAACAAAGTATCCAGCAATAGTTACAGCAAACAAGTATCCAAAGAAAATTGAAGAAGCAATAAAGCCAGTTTGCCGGTAATCCAAGAATAACCCATCTTTCATAAAGGGGAGTATGGCACCAAAGGCAAAACGTCCAAAGCCAAGCCCTGCTAGGACACTTAGTACAATTAAGGCGAGAATCCACCAACCTTTATGTATTTGTTTACTCATAAGTAACCCAACTTTCTGAATATTTTCAATTTAGTTGATCATACAACAAGTTTAGGATTCAAACAATGGGAGAGAAGATATTAATTACTAAGCACGAAAGATTAGTGTAAGTGAAGATATTGTAAGCATTGTATTTCACATTCGTATTTCAATTTGAGTTCCTTATCATCTATAATAAGAAATAGAGAGATTAAGGATGTGAGTGGTCTATGAAATATACATTGATTGATTCTGTAGAGCAAGGTGATTACCTTGGAAAACATATATATGCAAGTGACGGAAGAGTGTTGCTCCATGCAGGGGTCCAATTGACAATTGGCTTAATTTCAAAGCTTCGCCACATGGGAGTTAATGCAGTTTTTTTAAGAGACGAACGTTTAGAGGATATTGAAATTGAAGAAGTTGTTTCTGAAAAAACAAAGAGAGAAACAATGACGACATTAACAGCGTCTTATCAATACATACAAAGTGGAAAAGAAATAGATTCGAAAGCGTTAAACAAATCAGTTAGCAGTATTATCGATGAAATATTATCAAATGAAAATATTCTTCTAAGCCTAACTGATATTCGAACACAAGATAATCAGCTTTTCGTTCATTCTGTTAATGTCTGTATCACTTCTGTTATTATTGGTGTGAAAATTGGCTTAGATAAAACGAAGCTTCAGGAATTAGCAGTCGGGGCATTATTACATGATGTAGGGAAAACATTACCCGATAGTCCAAATGCCATTGTCTCTAAAGATGACGGTGATTTGAATCACCACTCCTGGAAAGGCTTTAATGCTTTAAGGAAAAATAAAGAAATCAGTACATTATCTTCTCATGTCGCACTAACACATCATGAACATGTTGATGGTACAGGTGAACCTAGAAATTTAATTGAAAAGGATATACATTTACTATCAAAAATTGTCTCAGTTGCTAATTTTTATGATAATTTACTTGCGCCAACTGATGGTTCTAACCCGATGCACCCTTATGATGCTTGTGAACATATTATGGGACTTACGGAAAAACATTTCTCACATCCAGTTGTTTGGAGATTTTTGCGAGCGGTTGCATTTTATCCAACGGGAAGTCAGGTTCGTTTGTCTACGAAAGAAACAGGAGTTGTCGTAGGTCAGCATACTGGTTTACCACAACGACCAATTGTCCGTACGTTTAAGATGATCGGTAGCTCAAATGATGATTATGAAATTAAAGAAGTGGATTTAGCAAAAGAAACAACAGTATTTATCCAAGAAATTATTTCATAAGAGGAGAAGGATAGATGGAACGATACAAACAAGTAGTATGTATTACTGGTGCTGGCAGCGGCTTCGGCTTAGATGCCAGCCTCTTTTTTGCAAAAAAAGGGTTTCAAGTGGTTGCGACTGTACGCTCTATAGAACGTAGCAGTTATTTACAGCAACGAATTAAGGAAGAGGGCATAGAAGAGAAAGTTGATGTGGTTGGACTAGATGTTACAAAACAAAGTGAAATTGTGAGAACTATAACTAGTATTCTAGAAAAACATCAGCAAATTGATATCTTAATAAATAATGCCGGATTCGCAATGGGTGGCTTTGCTGAAGAGATATCTCAAGATGAATGGAAAGATCAATTTGATACAAACTTCTTCGGATTAGTGGCAGTTACACAAGCAGTACTCCCTTCGATGAGGAAACGGTCGAAGGGGAGGATTGTAAATATTAGTAGCATTAGTGGAAAAATTGCGTTTCCTGGAATGTCAGCTTATGCAGCGTCAAAGCATGCTGTTGAAGCGTATAGCGAAAGTTTACGCTTTGAAGTTAAGCCATTTGACATAGATGTTTGTATAGTGGAGCCAGGTTCATATCAAACAAATATTTGGTCGAAAGGTAAGAAAGTAGCTTCTAGAAGTGTTGAGCCATCCTCTCCTTACTATAAACAATATGTAGCGATTGAAAATTACTTGAAAAAGTCTGAACCTAACTTCGGTCCAACTTATGAGGTAACGGAAGTAATATTCAAAGCTTGTACAATTATTAAACCTAAACTACGCTACCCAATTGGGAAACAAGTTAAGCTTCTAATCCTGTTGAAGGGACTTCTCCCTTGGAAGCTCTGGGAGCGTTTAGTCGTTAAGACGATGAAATGATGATACAGTTGAAAACGAAGGGCACTAAAGGAGGAAACCTTACCTCTTAAAGTGTCCTTTTACATTACCATTTGATACGATTACTTCAATTAGTAAAATAAGGGTGAATAAAAATGATTGAATTACGTACGAAACAATTTTGGAAAGCATCAGTGGCTCTAGGTATTGCATCTTTTTTAATTTTTGCGAATGTTTACTTTACTCAACCTTTATTACCGTTATTTTCAGAGGAATTTAGTGTATCACCAGTCGTATCAAGTTTGTCAATATCTCTCGTGTTATTAACTTTAGGAATTTGCTTCACATTTTACAGTATTTTTTCAAATGCTATAGGGCGAAAAGTAATTATGGTAGCTTCAATGATAGTTGGCACAATCGTAACATTTTTGATAGCCTTTGCTCCAAATTATGAAGTACTACTCGCCTTTCGAGTTATCCAAGCAATTGCCTTGGCTGGAATTCCTACAATAGCGATGACTTATATAGGTGAGGAGTTTTCAGTTAAGGCATTAACATTGGCTGTGGGTATTTATATTAGTGCTAACACAATTGGGGGGATGGGTGGACGCCTAATGAGTGGGATCATTACTGACTTATACGATTGGCGTATGGCCTTTATTGGCATGGGGATACTTAGTTTCATAATGATGATTGTCTTTATTTTTCTCCTACCGCCATCGAAGCATTTTATAAAAGAAAAAATAAACAAAAAAGTAATTGTGGAGCAGTATCGATCTCATTTACGTAATCGTACGTTACGATACGCCTATATTGTAGGTGGGCTTCATTTCTTTTTGTTTGTAGGGGTATATAATTTTATTACGTACTTACTCAGTGGTGAACCATTTCATGTATCAACGACTATTCTAGGGTTCTTGTTTATTACCTATATAGCGGGTACATTCAGCTCTACCTATGCAGGCAAGGTATCACAAACGTTCTATCAATCTACTTGTATTGGAATTGGAATCTTAATTATGGTTGTAGGGTTATTGCTTACATTAGTGACCAACCTTACAATGATTTTCATAGGATTACTCTGTTTGTCATTTGGTTTTTTCTTTGCCCATTCATGTTCGAGTGCATGGGTAGGTCGCTACGCAACGAAGGCTAAGTCAAGTGCATCTGGTATTTATTTAACCTCGTATTATTTATGTGGGAGTTTAGGGAGTTTTTATTTTGCGTTCTTTTGGAACGCTGCTGGTTGGATTGGAGTTATCGTTGGCGCTGTATTCGTACTTATAATAACAACTTATTGTATGTTTAAAATGTATCAAATTGAAAACAGTATTGTAACAAACTCTCATAGTAAGGGAATAATTGTTTGATAGTTCAGAATATTAAAGGTTTTACGTGTTGAATTGGTGAATAACATACTATAATATAATGAGTATAGTATAGTTGATATGAACCATAGGATGGTGAAGATGGTGAAGCACCAATCAGTAACATCAAAAATTATAATAAGAATGACGGCTGTCCTCATAATTATTGCAATATTTAATTTTAGCTTATCCCATATTTTTTTAAAAGACCGGTTAACAGATTATTTATCGCAAGAGCTTGAGGATAAGAAGCTACTACTCTCTCAATTAGTTGTTTTTTCACAATCCAATGGTGAAGATGAAATGATTGTAGATGAAATTACAATGTTTATTGAAGATAATGAGAATATCGAGAATATTGCACTCTATAAAATGCAAGAAAATACGAACGATATTATCGTAGCCAATAGTGATACACGACTACATATAGAAGATCATGAGTGGGTAGAGTCCGCTATTCTTTCTGGTCAAGAGTTTATATTCGATGAGAAAGTCAACGATAGGGATTTCCGTTATTTTTATACACCAATAAATAATGAGATGGTTGTTGGTATAAAAGCAAATTTAGATCGGCAGAACTCGCTCGAAATCGCAATTATTTACGTTGATATATTTGTTACTTTATTTGCATTCCTATCAATATTGCTGATACTTAGAATGATTTCCCAGAGTCAGTTAAAGCCACTAGGAGAAATTGAAAGGTATTTAACGACCGTTTCTAATGGAGATTTCTCGAAAAAGCTGACAATTGAAAAGAATAATGAATTTGCATGGCTTGGTGACCGAATTAATGAAATGACAAGCAAAATAAACCACCTTATAAAAAATGTGAAAGAGCGGGCTGATGATAAAATAGAATATATGGCGTATCATGATGACCTTACGAATCTACCGAATCGTCGTATGTTTCAAGAGGAAATAGAAAAACATATTATTCAGTCTGAAAATAATACTAGTCAATTTGCAATTTTGTATATTGATTTAGATGGTTTTAAAAGGATCAATGATACGATTGGTCATGTATATGGTGACAAAATGCTTTTGCTTATATCAACAAGATTAACAACAGTTATAAAAAAGGAAGGTTTAATTTGTCGTCTAGCTGGTGATGAATTTGCAGTAATTGTTCCATTTAACGAAAAACGAGAAGTAGCTGCACTCTCGGAGAAAATTCTAAAAAGCTTTGAAACATCCTTTGAGGTGGAAGGGGATGATATGGCTGTATCTATTAGCATTGGTATCTCCATTTTTCCAACAGATGGGACTGACTATGATACTTTACTAAGGAATGCCGATTCAGCAATGTATGAAGCAAAGGAAAAGGGAAAGAAGCGTTATCAATTTTATGAACCATATATGAATGAAAAGAAGCTTGAACAAATAGAAATAGAAAAACATTTAAGAAAATCGTTAGAGAATAATGAGCTAATTCTTTATTATCAACCACAAGTAGATTCAGAAAGTGGTCAATTAGCAGGAGTCGAAGTATTATTACGATGGCATCATGAAGAATTAGGTATGGTACCTCCAGGAAAATTTATCCCTATTATTGAAAAGTCGAATCTTATTAATGATGTAGGTGAGTGGGTATTAAGGAAAGCCTGTATTCAAAATAAGCAATGGCAGGCTGTTGGATTACCTAAGACGAAAATATCAGTGAATGTATCGCCAAGACAGTTTCAACAATCGAATTTTGTTGATATTGTAAAAAAGGCGTTAGATGACTCAGGATTAGATCCACATTATTTATCGATTGAAATTACTGAAAGTGTAGCGATGGATAATATCAATTTAACCTTTGAAAAAATGATCGCATTAAAAGAAATAGGGATTCATGTTGCGATTGACGATTTTGGAACTGGTCATTCCTCATTACGTTATTTAAAGAGTTTTCCTATTGATACACTTAAAATCGATCGAGAGTTTGTTAAGGATGTCAATGAGTCAAACAGTGGTTTTGAAATTGTAACCGCAATAATTGCCCTTGCTCATAGCTTGAAAATTGGATTAATTGCAGAAGGGGTAGAAACTGAACAGCAACTTAGTTTTCTAAAGGAAAAGAAATGTTTCATCATACAAGGCTATTTCTATAGTAAGCCATTATGTGCAGCAGATTTTGAAAAGTGGATTAACGAGCGAAAAGAATTGCAATTAAATTAAGAAAAAGGGGTGTCATCTAAGGTAGATATATTACCTTAGGTGGCACCCCTGTATTTTGGCTAAGGAAATTAAAAAATACCTAAGCTATGGATAAGTGAAAGCTTATTCAAAGAAGGGCAATGGCTCCGCGCACTACGCGTATAGCGCCAAGAAATCCACTTGTCACTATACTTTAAAAAGTATTGGCTCCGCACATTGCTTTAAACAAAAGACCGCTTTGCGGATTTTGTTCTAGCCTTCTTTTGTTTCATTAATTAAAGCTTCATAAGGTGTTAAATCAATACCTTTGCTATTTAACATTGCAATAGCTCTCTCTTGCATTTTGCCAGGAGAACCAACTATGTACCCACGGATTACATGGTCCTTCGTAATTTCTTCTTCACCATTAGCTTGCTGAATAATATTCTTTTCAATCCCTTTTTTTGCCATAGGGCGAACAAATACCGGGATAGGCTTAACTAATTCTTCTAGTAAGGCTTTTGCTTCATCATTCCAATTCATCATTCATCTTCCTTTCATAACAGCTACATTTTGAACAAATCTATTATACACTTTGCACTGTGAAAAATCACTTAATAAAATTACTTATAACTATTTACTATGATCAGCTCCCTTCTATAGATACTCTCTTACTGTGCCCAGAATATTATAAAGTTTACTGGTACATAGTAGTAGAAGAAGTAAAAAGAGGTGATCTCTTTGGATGTTGATACATTATCTGGTCGATTTGGTGAGGATATTATAAGAATTAAGGAAGAATTTTCATATCCAATAAATGAAGATTTCCAGCTTAGGAAGCTATTTATACCTCGATTGGACAAGGAAGCAGTTCTTTTCTATGTCAATGGACTAGTTCAAGGTGATGTGATTGAACAATCTGTCATTACGCCACTCTTAAAAAATAAAACAGCTAGAAAAGGAAAGGCCACTCTCTATAAAATGGAGCAAATGCTACCATTACGTGGAGTAGGAAAAAGTAGTGATATTTCAAAAATTGTTGAAGGTATTGTGAGAGGCAGTGTTGCACTCTTAATTGAAGATGATGATTCTGCCTATTTATTAAACACTTCAACAACCGAGCATCGCGGGATAGGGGAGCCACAATCAGAAAATGTAATAAAAGGACCGAATGAAGGATTCGTTGAATCAAGCATTACAAACCGCTCTTTAATTAGGAAGCATGTTCGTGATCCGAAACTACTAACAGAAACAATGACAGTTGGACAACGAACGAAAAGCGATGTCTCTATTATGTATATAAAAGGAATAGCGAACCCGGCCTTTATTGAGGAGCTTAAAGAACGGATTGGAAATCTTGAAGTAGATGACCTACAAGGAATCTCTGTATTAGAGCAGCATATTGAAGAAAGGCCTTATTCTTTATTGCCTAGTATTCTTTATACTGAAAGGCCTGACCGGTGTGCTTCATTTCTATTAGAAGGTCATATTGTAGTTTCCATGGATCATACTCCAGCTTGCTTAGTATTGCCTGTGACAGTGTGGTCTTTCTTTCATACAGCAGAAGACTTTAATCAACGATTTGCTTTTGGAAATTTCATTCGTTTGATTCGGTTGCTTGCTGTATTTGTGGCTTTATTAATGCCGTCATTTTATATAGCGATTACTAACTTTCATATCGAAATGTTACCGACTGACTTAGTACTAGCTATTGCTGCTACCCGTGAAAGAGTACCATTTCCAGCAGTAGTAGAAGTTCTATTGATGGAGCTAGCCTTTGAGCTATTGAGGGAGGCAGGTGTAAGAATTCCAACACCCATTGGTCCGACAATAGGAATTGTCGGGGCATTGATTCTTGGACAGGCTGCGGTTGAAGCGCATATTATTAGTCCTATTCTTGTCATAGTCATTGCTATAACGGGTCTGGCCTCGTTTGCTATTCCAGATGTTAGCTTTAGTTTTGCAATTAGAATAAGCCGCTTTATCTTTTTATTTTTCTCAATGTTTATGGGCTTTTTTGGTATTGCGGTTATTTTTACGATGATACTAGCATACGCAACAACGGCTAAATCTTTTGGTGTACCATTTTTAGCTCCTGTCGCACCTCATTATCGTTCATCAAAGGACTTAATAATACGCCCTCCTGTTTGGAAACAATGGATTAGACCACAGCATATGAAGCCGGTAGAGTCAGTTCGACAAAAACGAAAAACAGGGAGTACGGAATGATTAAGCCATCAGATGGAAAAATTGGAACAAGAGAATTGATTGCTATTCTATTATTGATCATTGGAATAAAAGCGACAGATATCACACCGACTATCTTAATTGCTGAAGGGAAAAATGCAGCATGGTTAATTCCTTTAGTCTCAGCTTTATTTGGGATGTTACCGTTTCTTTTAATGTTTTTTCTTTTTCGAAGATATGAGGGTAGAGGGCTTATTGACTGTGTCTATCTTTTAACTGGAAATATAGTAGGTCGGTTTATCACCTTTTTATTACTAGTTATTTCCTTTAGTTCTCTAGTCCTCTATAGTCGAAGTACAATTGATGTGGCAACAACTATCTTTTATCCGACAACCCCAATTGAAGCAATCTATATCTTTTTAATTATCGGAAGCTTATTTGTTGCAAAAAGAGGATTAGAAGCGATAGGTAGAACAGCTTGGCTTGTGGTTCCTTGGGTGAAACTTACAATGCTGTTTCTATTTCTTATGTTACTAACATCAATGGATATAGAGAACTTGTTTCCTTTGTTTGGTCCTGGTGGAAAGGAACTAGTAGTTAGTGGTTTTACTAATCAAGGAATGTATATTGAATTATTTCTTTTACTCGTGTTATTCGCTTATGTTAGGTCAGGGAGAGAAGGAAGAATAGCATATATAATTGCTAGTGTGTTCGTCGTGGTTGAGCTGTCATTTTCTTTAGCTGCTTACGTGATGATTTTGGATTTTCCTTCTGTCGAATATATTACTTATCCATTTCAACAGGTGACGAGAATGGTTAAAATAACTGGTGTATTTTCAAACTTTGAAGGATTCTTTGTCGGCTTTTGGGTAATATCATCCGTAGTTCGTTTTGCCATGTTATTATATATTACAACTTACATTTTTGGACAACTTATACAGATAAATGAGTTTGAACCATTGCTCATTTCTTTTGCAGGGCTGACGGTCATGTTAGGCTTATTGCCTGAAAATCCTATCAAAACTACGGCGTATATAGAAAATTATCTTTTCATAGGTAGTTCATTTATTTTCTTTCTTCTTCCCATTCTGTTATTTGTTCTTTCTTGGAGGAAGGAGAGGATGTCAGCATGAAAAAAGTGATTATACTCGTTATCGCTTTATTACTTTCAGGATGTTGGGACCGCGCTGAATTAGAAGAGCTTGCCTACGTCATTGCTGTTGGAATTGATATGGGAGATCATGATGAATTAATCGTTACGTATCAATTAGCTAGACCTGGTGCAACAGCTGAAGGAGGAAATGAGGATGAGTTTTCAGACATTGTTTCCGTTGCAGCACCAGACTTGTTATCAGCAAGAGATCTAGCTGTTGCTTTTGTCACGAGAGATATTATTTTTACCCATTCGAAAGCATTAATTATTAGTGAAGAGGTAGCTAGAGCAAATAAAATGATGCCTTATTTAAGTGCAACTGTACGTGATAGACAATTAAGAAGAAGAATGAATGTCATTATTTCAAAGGAAAAAGCAGAGCATTTTTTACAGGAAAATAAGCCTACATTAGAAATTCAGCCTCATCGATATTATGATGAATTAGCTGAAAGATGGGAAGATACTGGATTTATTCCAGATTCTACACTACATCAATTATTGAGTCGTACCGAGGAAAATGCAGGATTATTTTTGGCTTCATATGGTTCTGTGGACAACTCTACTAATAAAAAGGAGGGAGAAGAAGACAAATACTTTCCAGGCGAAATAAAAAAGTCAGGTGGGAATCCTACTCAAACGATTGGTTCAGCTGTTATTAAACAGGGTGAAATGATAGGGGCATTAAATGGTGAAGAAACAAGATTTTCACTCCTTCTTAGGCCCAAAATTGAAGTAAAGCAGATGATTATTACTTTTTCTGATCCAATTGAAAGTGAAAAACATATTACTGCAAGATTGCTTAATGAACAAAGAACAGAAGTGAAAGTGGATGTAAAGGGTGACAAGCCAGTAGTGAATGTGATGCTGCCGGTTCAGTTAGATATAATCGGTATTCCAAGTCATATCAATTACGTAGAAGATATGGAGAAGCAGCAAATTCTTAAGGAACATATTGAAGCCGAAATAAAAGAAAAAACACTGAATTTAATAAAGAAAACACAAGAGGAATTTCGTGGGGAACCATTTTTATGGTCTTCCATTGTGAAAAGAAATTTTCTTACATTACAAGAGTATGAAAGCTTTGATTGGATGGCGTCATACCCAAAGGCTAAAATTAACGTTGAGGTAGATGTTGAATTAAAGCAATTTGGTAAGCATCTTAATCAAATGGATATAAGAAAGTTTAAGGACTGATGAAGTGGATATTGTGATGTTGTTGATTGGAGCATATCTTTGTTATTATACCTTCACCTATGCCTATATTCTTTGGAAGGATAAGAAACAAATAGGGGCAATTATTGTTGGAGGAATGGCTATGATTTTACTCATACTGCCAATTTGGACTATTTTGAACTAACTTTTAAGATGAATAATTTATTGTTAGTAGGGTACATATGTAATAAAGAGTTGTTAGGTTGCAGGAAAAAGCATCGTTGCCAAGGGAGAGTGATGAACGGTGAAACAGAAGACGACTTTATTAACAATTATTGTCTTGGGTCTATTGCTAACTGGGTGTAGTCATCATGGGGCTCATTTTTTGCATAACAAAACATTTGCTAGTAGTACATTACAATCTTCGATAAATCACAATCTACCAGTCAAGCATATGGAAACGAATACTAAGCTTGGGAGTTATACAACAGAAAAACCAAAACATGAGGAAAAGGAAAGTGTCATTGATTTTAGTTGGATAGAAAAAGGGTTCAAGGGACAATTAGTCGATACTGATCTTCCGGTAGGTACTTCTAAAGAAGAATTACTTGCACAAAAAGGAGAACCTCTTGATACTGGATGGTACGAGGGTGGCCTCTTTTATCAATATGAAGAAGAAACATATTTTATTCATCCAGATAGAGAAGTTGTTGTGGCGATTGCTAAACCAATTTCAAAGCTTGAGCTTAATGTACAAGATGTAAAAAAAGCATTAGGAAATCCAGACATTGATGAACTAAATGAAATGGAAGGGTTATGGATGATTGAATATAAAATTGGTAACTATCGATTAATGTTTGAAGCGGAAGAACAAGATGGAGCGGTTATCTACGTTTGGTTATTTGAACAAATATAAAAAGAAGGAGTAGTAGGGACGATATCTGAGCCCTATACTCCTTCTTTTTACTGTATGATAAAAGTTTAGTTTTCTAAGTTAATGAAAATATCTCCAGCATTCAGTTCTTCAGTTACTAATCCTTCTTCTACAAGCCACTGAATTACCTCTTCCCAAGATTCCTCAAATTGGCTACCAAATGCTTCTGTTTCAGTTTCCATCTTAGATAGAAGGATCTCTAAGCTTTGTTCTTCAACTTCACGAATAAGCGGGAAGTTTGCTTGGTCTTGGTTAGCAAATAAAATGTCTAGTGCTTCACTTGGGTTGTTTTTCATTAATTCATAACCTCTTGTAGCAGCACGCCAGAATGCTTTAATATCTTCTTCTCTTTCAGCTAACGTGTCTTCATTTGTAACGATTACTAATTCGTAAAAAGCAGGGACACCATAGTCAACAGGGTTAAAATAACGAACGTCATGTCCTTGGTGTTGTAATACTGGAAATTCATGATTAATATAAGTTCCAATGACAGCATCAACACGCTCAGAGACGATTGATGAACCTAATTCAAAGCCAACATCAATCATATTCACTTTAGAGAAATCTCCACCGTCTGCTTCAATCATTGTCTTTAGTAACGGTTCATTAACAGGAATCCCAGGATATCCGACATCTTTTCCTTCTAAGTCACTTGGAGATTGAATCTCACTGTCTTCCATTATCATCATATGATTCAATGGTGAGCGAACAATTGCAGCAACAGATACAACTGGAATGTCCATAGCTCTTGCTGAAATAACATCTGGCTGATATGTAATACCTAAATCGATTGATCCTGTTGCAGCTAAATTAATTGGGTCAGTTGGATTAGCAGGGAAGATGATACTCACATCTAAACCTTCTTCTTCAAAATAGCCTTCCTCAATCGCAGCGTATAAATAAGAGTGAACAGCATTTGGATACCAATCTAGCATTATATCGATTGTCGTTAAATCTGGTTCTCCAGTTGTAGCATCCGTTTCCTCGGTAATTTCTTCCTCGCCACCAGTAGCATCACTTTCTTCTAAAGGTTCATCTGTTCCACCGCCACAAGCTACTAAGCTAAGTGCAGTAGCAATTGATAAAAGATACATTGAAAATCTCTTCATTTGTTATTCCTCCATTTTAATGTAATTTGTTCTATTATTTTTACAATTAGGAACAGTAGAATTCCTAAAATAGATAACCATACGATAGGGGCAAAGACGCCTGCCCCGTCAAATTGAGTCATCATGCGACGACTAAAGTAACCTAGACCAGCGTTAGCACCTAACCATTCTCCTATGGCTGCACCAATAACACTTAAGGTTACGGCAACTTTGAGTCCGGAGAAGAAATAAGGAAGTGCAGATGGTACTTGGACTTTAAAGAATACGTCCCTTTTGTTAGCACCCATTGTTTTTACTAAGTCAATTAATTGTTTATTTGTTGAACGAAGACCATCAAAGGTACTGACAGTAATCGGGAAAAATGTAATTAATATAGTTACTACTACTTTGCTCCAAATGGAATAGCCAAACCAAAGAACAAAGATAGGTGCAAGTGCAATGATTGGTATCGTTTGAGAAGCAACGACTAATGGAAAAAATGTTTTTTCAGCAATGACGCTCATATTCATCCAAATAGCTAAAGACACACCAAAGATGATTGAGATTGCTAAACCAATTAATACAATCTGTAATGTCGCCGGAAAGTGAACAAACAACAGAATATTGTTTAGCTCTATCATCTTAAAAAAAATGTCGGTAGGGGCGGGGAGAATAAACTTCTTATCATAACTTTGTGCACTAATCTCCCAGATGAACATTAGAAGCGCGACAAGAATAACTGAACTAAAATAATATTTTAATGATTTCATAGCTTCACCTGTTTACGTAGCTTAGTAAGTAATTCCTGTTTTAGCTTAATCATTTCGGGCTTGATTAGGTCATCCACTTTTCGTGGACGGGAAAGAGGCACATGTAACTCTTCATAGTGTGAGAGCGGCTTATCGGAAAAAAGTAAAATACGATCTGATAAAAACAACGCCTCATCTATATCGTGTGTTATGAATAAGACAGATTTTTGATGCTGTTCCCATTGCTCTAGGAGCCATTCTTGCATTGCTAGTCTTGTCATAGCATCTAATGCGCTAAAAGGTTCATCCAGTAGAAGCATGTCATTTCCACTAAGCATAGCTCTAAGAAATGACACGCGTTGCCTCATTCCACCTGATAATTGATGTGGGAAATCATTTTCATGGCCAGCAAGCCCAAATTCTTTTAAAGTAGTTAATACTCTTTGTTTAGCTTTCTTTTTTGAAACACCTTGTATTTCTAATGGAAGCATTGCATTTTCTGTTACAGTACGCCATTCAAGTAGCATATCTTGCTGAGGCATATAGCCGACCTTGCCACAACGGTTGTTTTCTGGATTTCCATTTAAATTTATTTCCCCAAGTAGTGGTTGTTCTAATCCAGTAATTAATCGGAATATTGTACTTTTTCCAGAACCACTGGGGCCTAATAATGTAACGAACTCTCCTTGTTCAACCTTAAATGAAAGGTTTGAAAGTATGTTCAATTGGTCTGTTTTACTATAAGCAAAGGATACATCCTTAAAGGAAAGGACGTCGTTCTTCATATTAATCGACTCACTTTCGATAAAATAAAGAGCCACTTCAGTCATGAAGTGGCTCTAGGTATATGAGTAATATCATTTTTAAATCAAATTAAAAAGCTCATATGTATCCCATCCACTTCCCTACGCTAGTTTTAACTAGATCAGGTGTAAGGGTTAAGGCTAAAACCTCTCTCAGCATATCAGCACCCCTAGCGGAAACTATTTTATTATTTTTACTATAACTATATAGAAAACTAACATAAATAGACTATAAAAACAATATAAAACTTCTGGTGGAATTTGCTGAATGTTCAATGAATAATATAACTGTTTTATTATATGAAATACCAATTGAGTTGTCTTATAACAACATTTTTTAGAAAAAAATAATATTTGCAAGCGCTTACTAAATAGCCGTAACTACTGTTACATAAGGGTTTAAATTAACAGAAAATTAAGACTTATTTAAAATAGGCCAAAATATGAAAAAAGTGGTTGTAATTTATTTTTCTCTGTTATATCATAAGGACATAAGATAACAACCTGTAGTAATACAGAAGAGAGAATACAAGAAACTGACAATTAATACTATGTTTCTACTATTCTCGTACGACGCAATTACTCATTGTTAGACTTATAACTTTCTCATTTGGCAAAAAAACCTAACTTTCTCAAACAGGTGACGGCTCAATGTAAGCTACTCCTTACAGTCGTCACCAGACAAAACGGCAGCAAAGATTTTTTTCATAAAATTTCAACTTTTACTTATTTATTAAACAATTAAGGGAGATGGAGACTATGACAAAAGTAAACATTCAAGAAGCAGCTAAAAAATTGCAGGAACAATGGGACAACGACCCACGTTGGGCAGGAGTAACACGTCCATACTCAGCAGAGGAAGTAGTTCGTCTTCAAGGTTCTGTAGTTATTGAACATACATTAGCACGTCGCGGTTCTGAAAAGCTTTGGAATCTTATTAATGAAGAGCCATTCGTTAACGCTCTAGGAGCATTAACTGGAGGTCAAGCGGTACAACAAGCTAAAGCTGGTCTTAAAGCAGTTTACCTTAGTGGGTGGCAAGTAGCAGCAGATGCTAACTTAGCTGGACAAATGTATCCAGACCAATCTTTATATCCGGCTAACTCTGTACCACAAGTTGTAAAACGTATTAACAACTCTTTATCTCGTGCAGACCAAATTCAACATATGGAAGGCGAAGGTGACGTAGATTACTTCCTACCAATCGTTGCAGATGCTGAGGCAGGTTTCGGTGGCCAGTTAAACGTATTTGAATTAATGAAAGGTATGATTGAATCTGGTGCTGCTGGTGTTCACTTCGAAGACCAATTAGCTTCTGAGAAAAAATGTGGTCACTTAGGTGGTAAAGTACTTATCCCAACTCAAAATGCAATCCGTAACTTAATTAGTGCTCGTCTAGCAGCGGACGTTTCTGGAGTTCCTACAGTAATCGTTGCTCGTACTGATGCTGATGCAGCGGATTTAATTACAAGTGATATTGATGATAACGATAAGCCGTTCATCAAACAAGGTGAAAGAACTGCTGAAGGTTTCTACCGCACTAATTGTGGTATCGACCAAGCAATCTCTCGTGGTCTTGCTTATGCTCCATATGCAGACCTTATCTGGTGCGAAACTTCAAAACCAAGCCTGGAAGAAGCGAAGCAATTTGCTGATGCTATCCATGCTAAATTCCCTGGAAAAATGCTTGCATACAACTGCTCGCCATCATTCAACTGGGAAGCTAACCTTGACAAAGCAACAATCGAAGAATACCAAAGAGAACTTGGAAAAATGGGTTACAAATTCCAATTCGTTACACTTGCAGGATTCCATGCACTTAACTACAGCATGTTTGAACTTGCTCGTGGATACAAAACTCGTGGAATGGGTGCATACTCTGAGCTTCAACAAGCTGAATTTGCTGCTGAAGAGTTTGGTTACACTGCAACTCGTCACCAACGTGAAGTTGGAACTGGTTACTTCGATGAAGTGGCACAAACTATTACAGGTGGGACTTCTTCAACAACTGCTCTTAAAGGGTCTACTGAAGAAGCACAATTCCAAAAATAATAATCTTCATATGAAACTCCGTCCATTGGGCGGAGTTTTTAAGCGCTTACCAGGAAATTAAAAAATACTTAAGCAGTGGATAAGTGAAAGCTTATCCAAAGAAGGGCAATGGCTCCTTGGACTACGCGTATAGCGCCAAGAAACCCACTTGTCACTATACTTTTAAACAGGTAGTGGCTCCGCACATTTCTTTAAACAAGGCTGTTACAAAAGGTCTGCTTTTGACCTTTTGTCCCAGCCTCCGAAGCAATGAGCGAAGTCGCCACATCTTTTACAAGGATTGAAAGGAGTGGTATTTTCTTTCAAGGCGCGTAGCGGACGGAGCCATTGCACCCTTTATTTAAGACTTGTGCCTCAACCTCTTTTGTTCTGCGCTAAAAATTGATACAAAAGATATAATGATCATTTCAGTAAAATTCTTTGCCTTTGGATGTAAATAAATATAAATAGCACTGAGTAAAATGCTATCTCAGTGCTGTCTTAAATATAATTCTATAAAAAAATAGTGGGAAGCCATAACCTTATAGTTGTAATTCTTCTTCAGAAATTAAAATTCCATCTGTGTCAGCATAAACAAACTGACCTGGAATCCAGTTAATTCCTGCAAATTGAACAGGAACATTTTCTTCCCCTTTTCCTTGTTTAATGCTTTTAATCGGGTTAGTCCCTAAAGCAAAAACTCCAATTTTCATTTCGTTAATTTGACCAGAGTCTCTAATGCAGCTATTGATTATCACACCTGCTAGGTTTCTAGAAACAGCAATTTCAGCAAGGTTATCTCCCATTAATGCGCACTTTCTTGATCCAGCACCATCAACGACTAGAACACTTCCCTCAGGGATTTCTTGTAGTGCTTTTTTAACAAGGACATTGTCTTCAAAAACTCTTACTGTACAGATTGGTCCTGAAAATGCCTTTTTCTTTCCGAAGTGTGAAAAAACTGGCTCAGCAAGTTTTACTTTTTCTACATGTACATCACAAATATCAGCAGTATGTAGTGTCATATTTAAAGTACCTCCTAAAAAGAATATAGTGTAAATATTCGATATTTTCGTTTATTTTTCCTGCGCTTTAGTTCAATAAATGATAACTTATGACAAAAAAGTACTTTTTCTTAATTTTTTTGCGTAAAAATAAGATGATTTAATAGAGTAAAGAGGAAATTTTTGATACAATCAAAACAGTCTACGATGAAGAAGAGACAGTTAGTGAATGATTGCTTTTTCTACGAGGCACTACTATTATTAGAGTGATAATGGTACATAACTAAGGAGGAATAATAATGAAAATGATGGATGCAAACGAAATTATTCAATTTATCTCAACTAGTGTTAAGAAAACACCGGTTAAAGTACATATTAAAGGTCAGCTAGAAGGTATTGACTTTGGTGCAGATACAAAAGCATTTATTACTGGTAATGTAGGAGTTCTTTTCGGTGATTGGGAGCAAATCGATGCTGCAATCAAAGCGAACGAAGGACAAATTGAAGATTATGTTGTAGAAAATGACCGTCGTAACTCAGCGGTACCTCTAATTGACATGAAAAATATCAAAGCTCGTATTGAGCCAGGTGCAATAATTCGTGACCAAGTTGAAATTGGTGACAATGCTGTTATTATGATGGGGGCTTCAATTAATATTGGTTCAGTAATCGGTGAAGGTACAATGATCGATATGAACGCAGTACTTGGTGGACGAGCTACTGTTGGTAAGAACTGTCACGTTGGTGCAGGTTCTGTATTAGCTGGTGTTATTGAGCCACCTTCAGCTCAACCAGTAATCGTTGAAGATGATGTAGTAATTGGTGCAAACGTAGTTGTTCTAGAAGGCGTAAGAGTTGGAAAAGGTGCTGTAGTTGCAGCTGGAGCTATTGTAACTGAAGATGTACCACCAAACACTGTTGTCGCTGGTACACCTGCTCGTGTAATTAAAGAAATCGATGAAAAAACAAAAGGAAAAACTGAAATCAAGCAAGAGCTACGTCGTTTAAATGACTAAAAGAGTAAGATAAAAGTGGTGTTCACTTTTTAATCTTTCTCGGAGCAATGAGCGAAGCCGTTGTAATCTTTTTAAAGCCTTACTAGGAGTGTTTTTTCCTAGGGAGGTGAACAACGTGCGAAGCCATTGATACTACACGATATTCTATACAAGAAATTTACTGGCATTCATTAGGCTAATCTAAGCTTGATGGATGCCACATTTATAAGAAGAAAAGGGGTAGTTATGATGACAGATTGGCAAAACCTCGACCAAACATACATGATGTCAACATATAATCGTTTACCGATTGCCATTGAGAAAGGTGTAGGAAACCGATTGTATGATGTGAACGGAAAGTCATACTTAGACCTTTTTACAGGACTTGCTGTTAATATACTAGGGCATTCCCACCCTGAGATTGTGCGTACAATTAAGGAGCAAGGTGAAAAGTTTCTTCATATTTCTAATGTTTTCTTAAATCCACCTGCAATTCAATTGGCGGAAAAGCTTATAAAGAACACAATTGACGGCAAAGTGTTCTTCGTAAATTCAGGTGCCGAGGCAACAGAAGCAACTTTAAAGCTAGTTCATAAGTGGACAAAGGAACAACCAGAAAAAAGAAATGGGATTGTTGTTCTTCAAAAAAGCTTCCATGGTAGAACACTTGGAGCGTTAAAATTAACTAGGCAACCAGGGGTGTATCAGGACTTTCCTGTAACAGACACACCTGTATATGAAATAGAGCCAGAAAATGTTGAAGCGCTTAAAGAGGTATTAAGAACGAAAAAGCCAGCTGCAGTCATTATGGAACCTGTATTAGGATCAGGGGGTATTGTTCCGTTAACTGAAGAATATTTGAAACAAGTATCAGCACTTTGTAAAGAGTACGGCGCCCTTTGTTGTATGGATGAAATTCAAACAGGAATTGGGCGTACTGGTAAGCTATTCGCCTATCAGTATGCAGGGGTCACACCAGATGTCATTCTTTTTGCTAAAGGTGTAGGTGGAGGATTACCACTTGGAGGGATAATAGTAGGACAACATATTAGTCATTTGTTCAAGCCGGGTGACCACGGGACTACTTTTGCACCTGCTCCACTAAGTGCTGCGCTAGGTAATACAGTAATGAAAGTACTACTAGAAGATGGGCAATTAGAAAAGGGAAGAAAACAAGCTGACTATTTAATGAGTAAATTAACAAGCTTAAAGGAAAAATACCCAACATTAGTGTCTGAGATTCGAGGTAAAGGAATGATGTTAGGAATTGTTACGAAAGTCGATCCTGAATCTGCGAAAGATTTACAGCGAAAAATGCTATCAGATGGTTTTTTAGTTGATGTAACACAACAAACTATTATTCGCTTATTGCCTCCGTTAACATTACTCAAGGAGGAAGTAGACCAATTTGTTGAAACATTTGAAACAAATTTGCTCACTCTTGAGAAAGAGGTCACTTCGTAATGAATAAAGACAAGCTCATTGACATTCGTCGTCAATTACATCAAATACCAGAACTTGGCTATGAAGAAGTAAAGACGCAAGCATTTTTATTGGATTATATTAACTCTTTACCTCAAGAGAATTTGGAACAAAAAACTTGGAGAACGGGGATTGTTGTTAAAGTGAAGGGAACTAGTCCCTCGAAAATGATCGCCTACCGTGCTGATATTGACGGGTTACCAATAACGGAAGAAACAGATTATCCATTTCAATCAATACATGAAGGAAATATGCATGCTTGTGGACATGATTTTCATATGACGATTGCACTTGGGGTGTTAACACACTTTGCTAAAAGCCCTGGAAATGATGATTTGCTATTTATTTTTCAGCCAGCAGAAGAAGGACCTGGTGGAGCACAGTTAATGTTAGAAAGTGATATTTTGAACATGTGGAAGCCAGATCAGATGGTCGCACTTCACATTGCTCCTGAATATCCAGTCGGAACAATTGCTACACGAGAAGGGCTCTTATTTGCTAATACATCTGAACTATTTATTGACCTAAAAGGGAAAGGTGGACATGCTGCTTATCCCCACACTGCAAATGATATGGTAGTGGCAGCAAGTCATCTAGTAACACAGTTGCAAACGATTGTTGCGAGGAATGTGGACCCTCTTGATTCAGCTGTTGTGACGATTGGTAAGATTACTGGTGGAACGAAGCAAAATATTATCGCTGAGAAATCTAGAATCGAAGGGACTATTCGTACATTATCGATTGAGTCTATGACGAAAGTAAAACAAAGAATAGAAGCTCTTGTTAATGGAATTGAAGTTGGGTTTGACTGCAAGGCGACAATTGATTATGGTTCGAATTACTGTCAGGTTTTCAATGATAGCCAATTAACTAGAGAGTTTATGGACTTTTCTAAAACTAAAGTTAACTTAATTGAATGTACCGAAGCAATGACAGGAGAAGACTTTGGATATTTCCTTGAGGAAATTCCAGGTTTTATGTTTTGGTTAGGTGTAGATAGCGAACACGGATTACATGATGCGAAATTAAAGCCTAATGAGGATGCGATTCAAGTAGCTGTCGATTTGTTCGTTGAATATTTAAGCTATAAAGTAAGTTCAAAAGGGTAGAGAGAGTCTACCTTTTTGAACTTTTTATTACTTATTAGCTTTATAAATTTTTTTGTATAGTTCTTCTAGAAAGGCAAATACTAACATTGAAATTAAGTTATTGACTTTTCTGGAGGTGCTACATATGCCAAAAATTGGTGTAGAACAATCGTTAACTGCTGTACAACAAGAATTACAATCAAAAGGGTATGAGGTTGTTCAATTGAAACAAGAGCAAGATGCTACTGGTTGCGATTGCTGCGTAATTACTGGTCAGGATCAAAATGTAATGGGTATTCAAAATGTAGTGACAAATGGTTCTGTTATTAATGCACATGGTATGAATGCTGATGAAGTATGTCAACAAGTAGAACAAAAACTTAATCAAGGTCAATAAAAAGAAAAGGAGCCAAAATCTAACTGATTTTGGCTCCTTTTGTAATCTATTACTTAAAGAATGTCTAGCTTAACAAGTAACGCTAATAGTATTTGAAGTAATACTTGGATATTTAGGGCTACTTGAGTATCCGTTGTTGTTACATCAACGTTTCTAGAGTTTTCAATAATTGTTTTTTGGTGTGTGATTTGTTTAATTTTAGAAGACTGTAGTAAATCTTGAGTGATTTTTTCTGCTCGAGAGCTATCAGCGATTGATATGCTGATAACAATTGCAATAGCTGCTTGTAATGAAGCTTGTAATGAAACAGCTGCTTTCGTGTCTGTTGTATTTACTGAAATATCACAAGAATCTTTAATATAAATATATTCTTCAGATAGTTGAAGAGTTTTGTTTGTTTGTTCAGCACCTTGAGTATCTTGAGGCTCAGTTGGGCACAATGGATGTTTTGTTTTAGGGTCTAGAGCAGACCAATTTGAACTTGGTTTTGCACTTGAACGATAAACATCTTGATTCATGTTTAATTCCTCCTTTCATTATCTACTCTCATCCTATGATAGGAGGGCGTCTTTGTTTGGACAGTTACCCTAGTGCGGATGACCAATTTTTATTCGAATGACTACTTTCTATTTAAGAACGTTCGAACTGTATTTGGGTTATTTGCGGAGTGAAACTGCCTTTTTGGTCTTACTAGTTCTTGTTGTTGTTCTTGTACGTTAGGGTTGCTATCTACAAAGTCTTTTTCTGTTTTCGTATTCTTTTTAGCTAGAAATCCTTCTACTTCTGTTTTAATGTTATCAACGATTTCTTTAATGTTTTTCTTTTCTTCTGGTGATAAATCATTGTCAGCTTTATTTACATGGTGCTTTTTTAATGTTTTATCCACAACCATTTCCATTAGTTTTTGTTGATTCTTTAAGTCTAAACCTAATTGTTCCTTATCCATGATATAAAACCTCCTAAAAAAATTGGAATGCTCCCAATAGTACAATATGCTCGAGGGCAAAATGTGTATAGGTATTCATATAAAAAGGCGAGAAAATGGGTGCCATTTTCTCGCCTGGAACTATTAGTCATTATTTTTTTGAATATAAACTTGATGTGGAAACGGAATTTCGATTCCATTTGCATCAAGGGCCTCTTTACAACCCTTACGAAGCTTTCTTTCTACGGCCCATTGAGACATATTTTCTGTTTTAGCAATAATTCGAATGACAACATCAGAATCACCAAGGCTTTGGACACCAACTACATTAGGGCCTTCTTTTATTGCTGGTTCATCTACGGCAATTTTATCACAAGCTTCTTGAAGAACCACAATAGCTTTGTCAATATCATCATCATATGAAATACTCAGATCTACAAGTGCGCGCATATTACCTCTTGAGTGGTTGCTAATACTACTAATTTCCCGATTCGGTATAAAATGAAGAGTACCATCAAAGCCACGAATCTTTGTCGTACGTAACCCAACCTCTTCAACAACACCATCAAGTCCACCTGTTGTAACATAATCATCTACTTCGATTTGTTTCTCTAATAAAATGAAAAATCCAGTAACAACATCACTAACTAGTCCTTGTGCACCAAACCCGATAGCAAGACCGATAATACCGGCACCCGCAATTAATGGTGCTATTTCAAGCCCGAATATCCCAACAATAATTGTAATAAATACAAAAATAAGAGCATACGAAAATACATTTATAGATAGTTTTTCTAATGTCATGACACGGCCTTTTGACATATTCTTTTGCTCTGCCATTCTCGAAAATCCTGTCGAGATAATCTTCTTCCCAATTCCCTTTGCTACAAAAAATGCAATAATTACGAGGACTATCTGCAAGATGATAACTAGAGCACTATTTAACATAGTGGACCAATCAACCTCTTCTAACCAATTATTCATTAATGACACTCCAATCAATTTTTTAGCGCATTTTTTAAATAGTAATAGTAGTAAAATGCTAAATCTATTTATATATACCCTTTTGCTACTATTACTAATCAAAAAGAATAGCCTCTAAAATAATCGTAACATAGATTTATATTCCTCTCAAACTAGAGGTTATAAATCATGCGAGAGGACCTTATAAAAGATGAGTATGACTACAGAAACATCAATTGTTTCTAT
Organism: Bacillus sp. FJAT-45350; assembly: GCF_002335805.1. Classification (NCBI taxonomy): domain Bacteria; kingdom Bacillati; phylum Bacillota; class Bacilli; order Caryophanales; family Bacillaceae; genus Bacillus; species Bacillus sp. FJAT-45350. The sequence continues at coordinate 357,417 of NZ_NISU01000001.1, forward strand.
TGTTTATAGAATATTTATTAATAAAGAGCTTGTTATATTGAATTGCATGCATAATAAATGAGAATTTCAGATGCATATTATTAGTAAAAAAAGGACAAATCGTCTATAATAAAATTGTTCATGAATTGAGTGTAACTCATTAAAACATGGGTATAATACGTACAGTGCATTATTATAGTAGGGTTAATTATGCAGTTTAAATTAATTATAATTTAATATTGACTAAAAATAACTCTTCTTTTATAATAATCATTGTAAACAAAAATATTAGGAATAATTTTAGGAGGTTTTACATATGACAGATAAGCGTATGGTAGCAAAACAAGCACCTCGTTTTGAGATGGATGCAGTATTACCGAACAAGGAATTTGGTAAAGTAAGTTTAGAAGAGAACATGAAGAACGACAAATGGACAGTACTTTATTTCTACCCAATGGACTTCACTTTCGTTTGTCCAACAGAAATTACTTCTTTAAGTGACCGTTTTGACGAGTTCGAAGATTTAGATACTGAAGTAATTGGTGTATCTACTGATACAGTCCACACTCACAAAGCATGGATCAACACGTCTCGTGACGAAAATGGTTTAGGTGAGTTAAAATATCCTTTAGCTGCTGATACTAATCACCAAGTGGCTCGTGACTATGGTGTATTAATCGAAGAAGAAGGTATTGCTCTTCGTGGTCTATTCATCATCAGCCCAGAAGGTGAATTAATGTATTCTGTTGTTAACCACAACAACATTGGACGTGACGTTGAAGAAACTTTACGTGTACTTCAAGCACTTCAAACTGGTGGACTTTGCCCAGCAAACTGGAAGCCAGGTCAAGAAACATTAAACGTATAATAAATGCATAATATATAAAATGAGAGAGGTCTAGCAGTTATGTGTTAGGCCTTTTTATTACATGAGAGAAGAGGCGATTTACTATGGCATTAAAATTACGTTCTCCATTACCGGAATTATCCGGTGCTACTGAATGGTTAAACGGTGAAGTAAAAAGAGAAGATTTAATTGGCAACAAACCAACTTTAATACACTTTTGGTCAATTTCTTGCGGACTATGTAAAGAGGCAATGCCAAATGTGAATGAATTTAGAGACAACTATAAGGACCAATTAAATGTAATTGCAATTCATATGCCACGTTCGGAAAAGGATTTAAACCTTGATGAAATTAAGAAAGTGGCAGCAGAGCATGAGATTACACAACCAATTGCAATTGATAATGGGCATAAAATAACAGATGCGTTTGAAAATGAATATGTACCTGCGTATTACGTTTTTGACGAAGAAGGTAACCTTCGACATTTCCAAGCTGGCGGTGGCGGTATGAAAATGTTAACGAAGCGTGTCAACCGTGTATTGGGTATTAAAGAATAGTAATTAGAGCGATTTGCACATGCAAGTCGCTTTTTATAATGGCCTACGAAATTAAAAATACTTAAGCTTTGGCTAAATAAAAGACCGCTTTGCAGTTTTTGTTCTGTTTAAAAGTCACCCACACCCACTCAGTAGGCATATACATATCTTGAGGTGGTTTAGTTGAATATTATAGATAAAAGAAATTCACTTACAAGACATAGAAGTAGAACGTATCGACGTCGTGCAAAAAGTGGGATACGGAATATTGCCATTCATCATAGTGCAACGACATCAGGGAGCGCAGAAGCTTTTGCAAGATATCATGTGAATACATTAGGCTGGCCTGGTATTGGTTATCATTACGTCGTAGATAAAGACGGAACAATCAGTCTCTGTCACGATTTAGAAGTAGTTAGTTATCATGTTGGAAATAGTAATAGTAGAGCTGTGGGTATTTGTATGGTAGGAGATTTTCGAACACAAACATTAGGAAATGCTCAAAAAACAGCAACGATAAACTTAGTTCTATCTTTATTAGATGAATTGAGCGGTGTTTCTGTGGAAGATGTCTGGGGGCATATTGAATTTCCGGGCTACTCTTGGAAAGCGTGTCCTTCAATTAGTATGAGTCAATTTCGAAGAGACCTTGCGAGAGAAGCGGGGACAACTGTCCCGAGCTCGATACCATCACCTAACTATATTTCTGGCCCTAGACAACGAACGATTATCTCTAGAGGTGATCAAGGCGATGATGTGAGGGAAGTTCAAGAAAGATTAGATGAGTTAGGATTTAAGCCAGGACCTATAGATGGGATATATGGTCCACAAACGTTTGATGCGGTTCAGCGATTTCAACGGGCTGCTTCTATTTCTGTAGACGGAATTGTAGGACCGGAGACACGGAGGGCGTTAGAGAATTATCAGGCTTCTGACGATATCATAGAGCATGGTTCCCCTACAGATGAACCAGATGAGAGGGAAGAGAGCTTTGCTAGTGAATCAAGACGATTATTACGGAATATGAGGCCTATGATGAGAGGGACTGATGTACGAGAAGTTCAACAAAAAGTAGGAGCGATGGTTGATGGTATCTTTGGTTCAGAAACAGAACAACGAGTTCGAGAATTCCAACAGAGGCACCAATTGACTGTAGATGGAATTGTAGGCCCACAAACTTGGAGATCATTAGACCGTGTGACCGATACAGAACCAAGTTATCACCGCTTATTGTCATTACAAACTCCTTATCTTAGAGGGGATGATGTAAAGAGAGTACAAAGGAGACTGGGAGTTCAAGTGGATGGCTTATATGGACCTCAAACAGAAAGAGTAGTACGAGAATTTCAACGGAGAGAAAATATAACTGTAGATGGAATTGTAGGAACACAAACATGGAGAAGGTTATTTGATTAAAGTTGGTTATTTGACTAATTAATCTATTCTAGAAATTTATCTGATTGTATATGCTAATATATAGGTAACAATATATGAACTAAGAGTAAGTAGGGGTAAAATGAAAAAAAAACAATTTGCCGTTGTTGGTCTTGGACGATTTGGTGGGAGTGTATGTAAGGAATTAAGTAAACAAGGGATGGATGTATTAGCAATTGATACAGATGAAACGAAAGTTAATGAATATAAAAACATTGTCACGCATGCCGTTGTAGCTGATTCTACTGATGAGAATACTCTAAAGTCGTTAGGAATACGTAATTTTGAGCATGTGATTGTTGCAATTGGTGACAATATTCAAGCGAGTATTTTAACGACACTTATTTTAGAAGAATTAGGAGTTAATCATATAACAGTTAAGGCTCAAAATGATTATCATGAAAAGGTATTGATTAAGATAGGAGCAGATAAAGTTATTCATCCTGAACGGGATATGGGTGTACGGATTGCCCATAATATCGTATCAAAAAATGTTCTTGATTATTTAGAGCTATCGGATGAATATAGCATTGTCGAGCTAATTGCAGGAAACATCATGCATGGAAAAACGTTAATAGAACTAGATGTTCGTGCAAAATACGGTTGTAATATTATGGCGATTAAAAGAGGTGAGGATATTAATGTCTCACCTATGGCACACGAATCAATCATAAGAGGAGATATACTAATTGTAATTGGTGCCGATAAGGATATTAATCGTTTGGAAAAGAGTTTGTTGGATGATGATGATTAAAAAAGTGCTAGATGGGATTGAAAGTCCATCTAGCACTTTTAAGGTTAGAGAGCGAATTCGAGGAGGCAAAGGCTCAGCACACTACTTCCAACAAAAGCACCCTTCGGTTTTTGTTTTTATACTTCCATAATAATCGGAAGAATCATTGGCTTACGTTTTGTTTTTTCGTAGAGGAATGGTCCGAGTAAATCACTAATTTCATTTTTGATTTCTGACCATTGTGTTGTCTTTCTTTCCATAATACCGTCTAAGTGTGTTGCTAGTAGCTTTTGAGCTTCGTGAATTAAGTCGCTAGATTCTCTCATATAGACAAATCCACGAGAGATAATATCAGGACCTGCGGTAACTTTAAATTCTTTCATATTTAGACTTACGACAACTACTACAAGACCTTCTTCAGAAAGTATACGTCTGTCTCTAAGAACGATGTTTCCGATATCACCAATTCCATTTCCGTCAACATACACTGAACCAGAAGGTACCTTACCAACAACACCTGCTTCATCTGGATGAAGGGCAAGTACTTCACCGTTGTCCATAATAAAGCAATTTTCAGCTTTCACATCACAATCTTGAGCAAGGACTGTGTGCATCTTTAACATACGGTATTCTCCATGGATCGGCATGAAATATTGTGGTTTCATTAAACGTAGCATAAGCTTTTGTTCTTCTTGACCACCGTGACCTGATGTATGAATATCACTTAAAGCACCATGAATAACATTTGCTCCTGCACGGTATAACTGATTAATTGTCTTACTAACACTTAATGTATTTCCTGGGATTGGTGATGATGAAAATACAACTGTATCTCCAGGAATAATTTGAATTTGGCGATGAGTACCGTTTGAAATACGTGATAAAGCAGCCATTGGTTCACCTTGACTTCCGGTACATAAAATAGTTACTTGGTTATCAGGTAACTTATTTAATTGGGAAGTGTCAATAAATGTATTTTTTGGTGCTTTTATATAACCTAACTCTTGTCCAATTGTAATAGCCGATTCCATACTACGACCAAATACAGCAACTTTACGTTGGTATTTAACTGCAGATTCAACAACTTGCTGTAATCGGTGGATGTTAGAGGCGAATGTAGCAAAAATAATACGGCCTTCTACTTTACGAAAAATGGATTCTATACTTTCTCCTACTTTTCGCTCCGACATTGTAAATTCTGGAATTTCACTATTTGTACTATCTGAAAGTAAGCAAAGGACGCCTTCTTCACCGATTTTAGCCATTTTTGTTAAGTTGGCTGGTTCACCAACAGGGGTAAAATCAAATTTGAAATCCCCTGTATGAACGATATTTCCTGGTGGTGTTTTCACAACTACTCCATAAGAATCAGGAATACTATGTGTTGTGCGGAAGAAAGATACGGATGTTTTTGCAAATTTGATAACTTGATCTTCGTGAATTTCGATCAGTCTAGATTTTCGGATTAATCCGTGTTCTTCTAATTTACCTTTAAGTAAGCCTAAGGCTAATTTACCACCATAGATAGGAACATTAATTTCTCTAAGTAGATAAGGGATACCACCAATATGATCTTCATGGCCATGTGTGATAAATAGTCCCTTAATTTTGTCTGCATTCTTTTGTAAATAAGAATAGTCTGGTATGACATAATCAATCCCTAATAACTCATCCTCTGGGAACTTTATACCAGCATCAATTAAGATAATCTCATCTTGGAATTGAACAGCATATGTGTTCTTTCCAATCTCACCGAGACCACCTAGCGCATAAACGGCTGCCTGATTATTTTTTATTTGCTTCATATACTATATCTTCTCCACTTTAAAGTCTTCGTGTTGTTGTTCGTACTCAAGGTACTCTCCAGATACAGGACGAATGAATTCGATATTGTAGTTACGGTCAGCTAACTTAAGGCGTACATCTGACTCGCTCACACCTTCTACATAAATTGCTTTTGTATTTTCACGCACCGGTGATTGATAAATACTTTCTTGAAAAAATACTTTAAAAATCATAATTACCTCTCCTTAACGAATAGTTTCTATTTTATCATTATAAATGAAATTGGTTTGTTTTTCATGTTTTTATTTTCATTACCAATCACTTAACTAAAATTTGCATGTTTCCTATTAATACCACTTTCTAACGTAATATGCAACTTATCTTTGAAGAGAGGACTTATATTTTCCATTTGGTAGAAGAGTTCGGAAACGCTTTAATAACCTTTCACGCCATCGCTTTAACATTTTTTATACACTCCTTTCACTTTTATGTTCGAGGTATTTCCCTACTTTGTTCTTAGTATGTGAAAGGAATGCCAAACATCTACAAGGTAAAAAATGGAGATGCTGTATGACTAAGAATATATTTAGCAAATGTGGTACATTAGACTATAGGATAGTAATAAAGGAGAGTAAACTAAATGGAGAAAAAATTAGTGTTTTTAGATATTGACGGAACAATTTTAGATGAGGAAAAAAATATTCCTGATTCTGCGTTAGAAGCAATCTCCCTTTTAAAGAAGAATGGTATCCATGTGGCAATAGCTACTGGCCGAGCGCCTTTTATGTTTCAGACATTATGTAAAGATCTTAGTATAGATTCTTATATTAGCTTTAATGGGTCTTATATTGTAGATAAGGGGGAGGTTATTTATAAAAATCCCTTGAGCAAATCGCATTTACAAACACTAGAAAGTCATGCGGCTAATTCAAAGCATCCGATGGTTTTCCTTGATCATAAAACTGCACGTTCTAACCATGAGGAACATCCGTATATCGTTGAAAGTATTGGGAGTTTGAAGCTTCCATATCCACCATATCAGCCAACTTTTTACCAAGAGAAAGAGATTTTTCAAGCATTATTATTCTGTGAAGAAGAACATGAGTCTACATACCTTGATACTCATAAGGATTTTGATTTTGTTCGATGGCATCCATATTCAATTGATGTTCTTCCTTTGGGTGGTTCGAAGGCAAGAGGGATTGAAGAGCTCTTAAAAAAATGGGATATAAAGATAGAGAATACATTTGCATTTGGCGATGGGTTAAATGATCTCGAGATGCTAGCATATGTCGGCACAGGTGTCGCGATGGGGAATGCTGTAGACCCGGCCAAAAAGGTTGCTGACCTTGTAACTAATAATGTTCATGAGGATGGATTGTATCACGGACTAAAGAAGCTCGGATTAATCTAGAAAGAGGAAGTGCTATAAGCACTTCCTCTTTAACTTTCATTCATTATAGGTCCTTTTTCAACTTGTCTTTAAAGTCTTCTATACGGTCATAGAACATTATCCCATTTAAATGGTCAATCTCGTGCTGGAATACGATAGCGGGAAGTCCTTTAAGTTTTATTTGAACTTCTTCTCCTTCTAGAGTTGTTCCTTTGACAGTAATTCGTGCATAACGTGGTACAAGGCCAGGTATTTCTCGGTCTACAGATAGGCAACCTTCACCGTTATCTAAGTGTGTCATTTCAACAGAATGACTAACAATACGTGGATTGTACATTCCGTAGCTTATTAAATTCTCTTGTTCATCTTCGAGGTGAACAGCAATCATTCGTTTGCTTACCCCAATTTGAGGAGCAGCAATTCCGATTCCAGGACGTAAATCAAATTTTTCAGCTATTTCTGGATCTTGACTATTTATAACAAATTCAAGCATTTTTTGTAATATTTCTTTGTCTTCAGCAGAAGCGGGCGTAGGGACCTCTTTTGCCACTTCTCTTAGAACAGGATGTCCTTCACGTACAACGTCTTTCATCGTGATCATCTTCAATCACTCCTTATATGTAGTCATTATGATTTTATGGATGTATGGTATGTAATTTCCTTACTAAGTATAGCAAAGTACTGATAAATGGGGAAGTATAGGATAGTAAATAAGGGAGGCGAATAAACGCCACCCTTTGTATTAATTAGCATTTACCGTAGTAAGAAGCACCTACGATGATTAATAGAATGAAAAGCACAACGATTAACGCAAAGCCTTTACCAGCACCTGCACCGTAACCTGGTCCTGCATAAGCTCCTGCTACTTGAGGTCCGGCTACTGGTGCTCCATATCCATATCCACAAGGGTCCCAACATCCTGTTCCGTGTCCGTACATTGAAACATTCCTCCTTTTGTTTTATGCATCGCTCTTATGTGGCGATTCAATATTACAATATGCATTTCAAGGCTAGGTGTTTGGATGAATACCCAGTTTTCTATAATTTTTTTGAAAAATGAAGACATTCGTACTAAAGTGTTAAAACGTATAATATACTAACAACGTGTTAAACAAGCTGCAGTTGTAATGATTTAAGCAGTATGTTTAATTACGACTAAAACAGTGAAATAGCTATTGTAAAGATAGATAATTTCATATAGTGTTTTAGTTATATACATATCGTTGAATTTGCACGACTAAGTAAGAATTATCTTGGGGGGTTAGTTAGTGGTGAAAGTTAAGGGTACATTAATATTGTCAGTTCTCACTCTTCTGTTATTGTTAACGGGGTGTGGTACAAATCCAGCTGAAACTATGTACGGACATTTAGAGAAGGCAGTTGTAATGGAAGAAATATTTGAACAGCAACAAGAACCATTAGTAGAAGCAGAAATACAAGAGCATGAGCTATATGAGGAAATTATCATGCTAGGTATGACAGACATAGACAAGATTGTTTCGTTATCACAGGAGGCTATCTCATTAGTCGACAAACGACAGCAGTTAATAGATAAAGAAAAGATGAGTATTGAATCAAGCTACGAGGAATTTATGAAAGTTGAAGAATTCATTTCTAAATTAGATGAGGGAAGTCCTCAAGAGTTGGCAATTGAATTGCAAGCGAGTATGACAAACCGCTTTGAATCATACCAATCATTATATAATCAATATTCAGAAGCATTATCACTAGATAGAGAATTATACGAAATGCTTCAAAGTGAGGAATTAACGATAGATGACCTTCAAGAACAAATTGATAAAATTAATGAGTCGTACCAAGGCGTTTCTAATCTAAAGGAAGAGTTTAATGAGAATACTGAGCTATATAATCAAACGAAAAAGGAATTTTATGAAACTACGGGTATAGAGGTACAATATAATTAGGAAAGATAACCAGATGATCCAACATAATCATCTGGTTTTTTGTGTTCTATAAGAGGTGGTTATGACAAATTTCGCGGATTGTTATTTTTGAAACTATGTACTTTTAGACAGTCTGTATTATAAAAATATTCATTTGATATATAACACAGAGTTTTACAGTATGTGAATCGAAATAAATAAAAGATAATTTTAAATAAGTAAAACAAAAGGATTGACGAGTTTTTAGTATGTGAGTTAGACTATAACGGTAATAGAAATTGTATTACTTTATCAAAAAAATAATTAATACAGTTTTAAAAACATGATGGTTAATTGTTTGGCACAATGGGTATTACATAGTAGAGAGGCGTATTAAATTAAGTTTATCCATAATATATTTCTGATTTAATAAAAGCCTTACTGTAATTTAACATTTTAAAAATGGGTATCCTAATAATGATTTTTCTTCGCGTTCATATGGATCGAAAGAACTAATTCAATACTTAATTTTCAAGTAATTGAAGTTAATTTAGATTTTTAGTAGGAAAGGAAGAGGTGAAGGTAATGAACACAAGAACATTAGAACAAATCGAAAGTCAATTTGAAATGTTTCAAATTTTAAATGAAGAAGGCGAAATCGTTAACGAATCAGCAATGCCTGAACTATCTGATGAACAATTACAGGAAATGATGCGTCGTATGGTTTATACGCGTATTTGGGACCAAAGAGCAATTTCTTTAAATCGTCAAGGACGTTTAGGATTCTATGCCCCTGTTGCTGGTCAAGAAGCCTCTATGTTAGGTTCTCAGTTCGCATTAGAAAAGGAAGATTGGATTTTACCAGGTTATCGTGATATTCCACAAATAGTTTGGCACGGACTACCATTACACATGGCATTCTTATATTCTCGAGGACACTTTGAAGGTGGACAAATTCCTGATGAGGTAAACGTATTAATGCCTCAAATCATCATTGGTGCGCAAATTGTTCAAACTGCTGGTGTAGCTGATGGTTTAAGAAGAAGAGGGAAGAAGAATGTTGCGATCACGTATACAGGTGACGGTGGAGCATCTCAAGGGGATTTCTATGAAGGGATGAACTTTGCTGGGGCATATAATGCACCTGCGATTTTCGTTGTTCAGAACAACCGTTTTGCTATTTCTGTCCCAGTAGAAAAGCAATCCGCTGCCAAAACGATTGCTCAAAAAGCAGTGGCCGTTGGTATTGAAGGCATCCAAGTTGATGGAATGGATATTTTAGCTGTATATGCCGCAACTAAAGATGCACGTGATAGAGCTGTGAACGGTGAAGGGCCAACGTTGATTGAGACAATGACATACCGTTATGGTCCACATACTATGGCTGGTGATGACCCAACGCGTTACCGTACTTCAGATCTTGATGATGAGTGGGAGAAGAAAGACCCAATCGTGCGTTTCCGTAAGTTCTTAGAAAAGAAAAACTTATGGACTGAAGATATGGAAAATCAAATGGTAGATAAGGCAAAAGAAGATATTAAAGCAGCTATTAAGAAAGCTGACGGAGCTCCAAAACAGAAAGTTACGGACTTAATTGGACATATGTTTGAAGAACTTCCAGCAAATCTTCGTGAGCAAATGGAAGAATACACAGCAAAGGAGTCGAAATAACCCATGGCGCAAATGACGATGATTCAAGCTATTACTGATGCGATGCGTAATGAGCTGAAATCTAACGAGAATGTACTCGTTTTTGGTGAAGACGTAGGTCAAAACGGCGGTGTTTTCCGTGCTACTGAAGGCTTACAGCAAGAGTTTGGAGAAGAAAGAGTATTTGATACACCACTTGCAGAGTCTGGTATTGGTGGTTTAGCTATTGGTCTTGGACTAACTGGTTTCCGTCCAGTAATGGAAGTCCAGTTTTTCGGATTTGTATTTGAAGTATTTGATTCAGTGGCAGCTCAAATGGCACGTATGCGTTACCGTTCAGGTGGAAAATATTCATCTCCGGTTACAATACGTTCACCGTTTGGTGGTGGAGTAAAAACTCCTGAGCTTCATGCAGATTCGTTAGAGGGTCTAGTTGCTCAATGTCCGGGTTTAAAAGTTGTTATTCCATCAACTCCATATGATGCAAAAGGGTTATTAATTTCTGCAATTCGTGATAACGATCCAGTTGTTTACTTAGAGCATATGAAATTATATCGTTCTTTCCGTGGAGAAGTTCCGGAAGAAGAATATACAATACCTTTAGGAAAAGCTGACATTAAACGTGAAGGTAAGGACATCTCCATTATTACATATGGAGCAATGGTACACTCTTCTTTAAAAGCAGCTGAAGAGCTTGAAAAAGAAGGTATTGATGCTGAAGTTATTGATTTACGTACTATTAGTCCATTAGATATCGAAACAATTATTGCTTCTGTTGAAAAAACAAATCGTGCAATGGTTGTTCAAGAAGCACAAAAGCAAGCTGGTATTGGTGCTTCAGTTGTTGCTGAGATTACTGAACGTGCGATTTTAAGCTTAGAAGCACCAGTATTACGAGTAGCTGCGCCTGATACAGTCTTTCCTTTTGCGGCGGCAGAAGATGTATGGCTACCTGACTACAAAGATATCGTAGAAAAAGCTAAGTATATCGTTAACTTCTAATTCACCTTAGGAAAGGAGTCAGCTTTGCTGATTTCTTTTTCTCTAATTTGATAACGACGAAGAAAAAACTATTGATTTGAAATAAGGGAGGCGCTTTTTGTGGCATTCGAATTTAAATTGCCTGATATCGGTGAAGGTATCCATGAAGGTGAAATTGTCAAATGGTTTGTTAAAGCTGGTGACGAAGTAAAAGAGGATGATATTTTACTTGAAGTACAGAATGATAAAGCGGTAGTGGAAATTCCTTCTCCTGTTGATGGAAAAATTTTAGAGGTCAAGGTAGAAGAAGGTACAGTTGCAATAGTTGGTGACGTACTAATCACGATTGATTATGATGGTGAAATTCCTGCTTCTGCTCATGGTGATCATGAAGAGGAGAAGCCAGCAGAAAAAGCTGAAGTTAAGGAAGAAAAGAAGGAAACGGTTGCTGAACCTGCAGCTGTAGCGGAAGAAGAGGCAGTCGATGAAACAAAGCGTGTTATCGCTATGCCTTCTGTTCGTAAGTATGCACGTGAAAAAGGGATTTCTATCCGTAAATTAAATGGCTCTGGTAAGAATGGTCGTATTCTTAAAGAGGACATTGATGCCTACTTAAATGGAGGTCAAACTGAGGAGGAGGAAGCAACTAAGTCAGACGAAGCTACTGAAGCGAAAGAACAACAGGCGAAGAAACCAGCTTCAACGCCAATGTCAATTCCTCAGGGTGAACTTGAAGAGCGTGTTCCATTAAAAGGTATCCGTAAAGCAATTGCAAATGCAATGGTAAACTCTAAACATACGGCTCCACACGTTACACATATGGACGAAGTTGATGTGACAGCTTTAGTTGCTAGTCGTAAAAAATATAAAGAAATGGCAGCTGACAAAGGTATTAAGTTGACTTACCTTCCATATGTTGTTAAGGCATTAACGAGTGCATTACGTGCGTATCCTACGTTAAATGCTTCAATTGATGATGCAAATGAAGAAATTGTATACAAAAAGTATTTCAATATTGGTATTGCGGCAGACACTGAACAAGGTCTGGTTGTACCGGTAATTAAAGATGCAGATCGTAAATCAGTATTTATGCTTGCGGAAGAAATTAGTGAATTAGCTGTTAAGGCTCGTGACGGTAAATTAAGCCCTAATGAGATGAAGGGTGGTTCTTGTACAATTTCTAACCTTGGATCAGCTCGTGGTGCATGGTTTACTCCAATTATAAACCATCCAGAGGTAGCAATCTTAGGAATTGGTCGTATTGAAGAAAAGCCAGTCGTTAAGAATGGTGAAATAGTCGCTGCTCCTATGCTAGCATTATCAATTAGCTATGATCATCGTTTAATTGATGGTGTGACTGCTCAAAATGCATTAAACCAAATTAAACGTTTATTAAATGACCCAGAATTATTAATTATGGAGGGATAATCGAATGGTAGTAGGAGATTTCGCAACAGAAGTAGATACGCTAGTCATTGGTTCAGGACCTGGCGGATATGTTGCAGCAATTCGTGCGGCACAATTAGGTCAAAAAGTAACAATTGTAGAAAAAGGAAATCTTGGTGGTGTATGTCTAAATGTTGGATGTATCCCTTCTAAAGCATTAATACAAGCTGGTCACCGTTATCATGATGCAAATTCTTCTGAAAACATGGGGATTACTGTGAAAGATGTAAATCTTGACTTCGGAAAGATGCAGGAATGGAAAGGAACTGTTGTTAACAAGCTTACAACAGGTGTTGAAGGTTTATTAAAAGGAAACAAGGTTGAAATTGTAAAAGGTGAAGCATACTTCGCTTCAAGTAACTCAGTTCGAATTATGGATGAGAAACAAGCACAAACATACACGTTTAAAAATTGTATTATTGCTACAGGGTCTCGTCCAATAGAATTACCAGCATTCAAATGGAGCAAGCGTGTATTAAGCTCTACGGGTGCATTAAACCTTGAAGAAAAGCCGAATAAGCTTATCGTCATCGGTGGTGGGTATATTGGTATTGAATTGGGAGCAGCATATTCAAACCTTGGTTCAGATGTTGTTGTACTTGAGGGTGGAAAGCAAATTCTTCCTGGATTTGAAAAGCAAATGAGTCAGCTTGTTTCAAGAAGAATGAAGAAGAATGGCGTGGAGTTTTTCACTCAAGCATTAGCTCAATCAGTGGAAGAAACAGAAACTGGCGTGAAGGTTACTGCTGAAGTAAAGGGTGAAACAAAAACAATTGAAGGAGATTACTTATTAGTAACAGTAGGTCGTTCTCCTAACACTGAAGAAATTGGTCTTGAACAAATCGGTGTAGATATTGATGAAAAAGGTTTTATCAAAGTAGATAAACAATGTAAAACCAATATAGATGGTATATATGCTATTGGTGATATTGTACATGGACCAATGCTAGCGCATAAAGCTTCATATGAAGCGAAAGTAGCGGCAGAAGCAATTGCAGGAATGCCATCAGAGGTTGACTATGTAGCGATTCCTGCAGTCGTATTCTCAGGGCCTGAACTTGCAACTGTAGGTTTATCTGAAGCAGAAGCAAAAGAGAAGGGTTATGATGTAGAAGCAGTTAAGTTCCCATTTGCTGCAAATGGTCGTGCATTATCGATGGATGAGCCAGATGGTTTTATGAAGATGGTTACACGTAAAGAAGATGGACTAGTACTTGGTGTACAAATTGCTGGGGCAAATGCATCTGATATGATATCTGAAGCAAGTGTGGCTATTGAAGCAGGAATGACTGCAGAGGATATTGCGATGACAATTCATGCTCACCCTTCATTAGGTGAAATTACAATGGAGACAGCAGAGGTCGCGTTAGGTCACCCAATTCATATTGTAAAATAAAATGGCGTTAACCATAATTTAAGAAGGCACTTTGATTTTAGTTAATCAAAGTGCCTTCTTCTATATTAAATGCTTCTTTAAGTAATGATACAATTTCTTCTTTCTGGTGTGCTCCCTCTGCTCTTAGTGTAACACCATCACGATTAACAACTAACATTGTGGGATATTCGATGATTTCATAATGGCGAATAAGTGCACGATCAGTTTGATTAACAATCTTTAAAGGAAAGACTTTGTCAGGATAGCTATTTCGTACGTCTAGAAGTGCGTCATAAAATTCTCCCTCTTTATGTAGAGAACTCTCATCGGAGAATAGCACAACAAGGCTTGCCTCATCTGTACCTAAAGGATTTTGATTACTTGCTTCTGATGACCAACATCCAGTAGTAAATATAATTGATGATAAAATAAGAAATGAAAGATGCTGTTTCATCGATAACATTCCTTCCTTCTAAGGTGGATTAGCTATTAGAAACTATTCTATCATGTCAATTTATGGTTTAGAGAGAAGTAACAAAAATGTAATATAAACGAAATAAAAAAGCAGTCTAGACTGCTTTTTTATTTTCCACATATAAGTTATATTCCAACTCTTTACACGTTTTCTTTATTTTTTATCTTTAAACTCAGCTTTTTCTTTCTTGAATTTGGCTTGCTCTTCTTTAAAGCGAGCTTTTTCTTCACGAAATTTAAGCTTCTCTTCCCGTATTCTAACTTTATCGTATGCAAGGATATCCTTTTCTTCTCGTAACGCTTTCATTAATGAGAAAATCATTAATATCATAATAATTGCAAAAGGTAGTGCGGCGATAATAGATGCAGTCTGTAAAGCGCCAAGGCCACCTGATAATAATAAAACTGCTGCGGCAGCTGATTGAATAAGCCCCCATATGAATTTAACTGAGTTAGGCGGCGTTAAACTTCCGTTTGTCGTTTGCATACCTAATACAAAGGTTGCTGAGTCTGCAGAAGTAATGAAGAATGATGCAATTAATAACACTGCTATTATCGACATAAAGGTACTAAATGGGAATTGATCTAATACAGAGAACAGTGCTACTTCCATACCTTGAGTGTTAATTACATCCATAATGCCAACATTATCATATAAGTCTAATGAAATCGCTGTACCTCCAAATACTGAAAACCATAAGAATCCAAATAGAGTTGGGACAGCTAGTACACCGATAACAAATTCTCGAATAGTACGTCCTCTAGATACACGTGCAATAAACGTACCGACAAATGGAGCCCATGCAATCCACCATGCCCAATAGAATATAGTCCATGCCTGTACCCAATTGGTTTCAGGATCAAAAGGATCAAGTCTGAAGCTCATACCAGCAAGATTTTGCAAGTAACTACCTATTGTTTGTGTAAATACATTCATTATAAAGTTTGTAGGTCCAAGGAATAAGAGGAAAAGCATTAATGCAATCGCTAAGTAAATATTAGTCTTACTTAGTATACGAATTCCTTTATTTAGACCTGTTTGAGATGACAACATATATAATACAGTAATAATAACGATAATGACTAGTTGTGTAACTATTGTATTATTAATTCCCGGTATAATATGAGATACTCCCCCTGCAATTTGCGCAGTACCAAATCCGAGAGATGTAGCTACCCCAAAAATTGTAGCGAAAACGACAATGACATTAATGATAGTACCTATTGCCCCGTCAACACGATTCCCTAATAGTGGTCTAAAAATCGCACTCATTACTCCAGGAGCGTCTTTTCTAAACTGGAAGTAAGCAAGTGCTAGCGCAACTACTGTGTATATTGCCCATGGATGTAATCCCCAGTGGAAGAAAGAAAATCGCATAGCAACGCTTGCTGCTTGGTATGATTCAGCCTCTCCTGTAGGAGGAGCATAGAAATGATACATTGGTTCTGCTACTCCCCAGAAGACTAAACCAATACCCATTCCAGCAGTAAAGAGAAAAGCAAACCAGGTAAGGTAATTATACTCTGGCTTATCGTCAGGTTTTCCTAACTTAATTCTCCCATATGGACTGACGATTAGATATAGTGCGAAAATCAAGAAACCTGTAGCAGCTAATAGATAAAACCAGCCGAATTGTTCTGTTATAAATCCTTGGATATTATTTGTTACTGTTTCCATGTTGCTAGGTAATATGGCGCCCCATAATATAAAGGCTAGCGCAATGATGACTGATATCATAAAAACTGGAGTCAGTTTCTTCAAAACAAAGTAACCACCTTTCAACTATGTATGAAATTTTAGGATAACTATACTAACGTAACACATTGGTTGTCTAGAAACAACGAAAACGCTCAAAACGTGTCGATTAAACTCTAAGATTACATTGCCCAATTTCAGCCTAAGTAAAACAGAAAGGGTCATTAAAATGAATAGGTAAATTAGTGAAAAAATAAAACTCTAATCATATGAAACACGTCTATTAAAAATATAACTAGGATAAGTTTGTTCATTTAGAGAATATTGTCGTTCCTTATTAGTAACATCTGCTAAACCATTGACTAACTTTTCTAAAGACACTATTTCAAACAAAAAAAACAAACGTCTATTTATATTTTCATCCATTGTGTGCATTGGGAGATTGTTTACGTCTTGATGTAATTGAAACCTCAATTGTATATGGTTATCATTAATTTCATGTAATGGGTCTTTTAGAATTAGGATTAGCGAACTTGTTAGACCCGTTAATAACGGTTTATCTACTAATGATTTATCATGTTGTGCAAAATCGAAAAACGATATGTTTCCTATATGAAAAACAATTTGTTGGAGGTAGTCTAATTTTTTTTGTAAAAAGATAAATGATCGTTGTTCATTTTCGTTAAAATTTCGGTACTTCAATTCTTCATCTTGAAACTTGGTTAACTGTAATGTTTTTTCGATTTCTTGATTTAATGCTCTGAAGCGTTCTAATAATATTGCTCTTTCTGAGGTTGATTCTTTTTTCAGCACTAATTCTAATAAATTTGCAGCCTGGAAATATAGCGAATCTACTTTATGAACGACTATTGGGCCGAATTTAGGTGGTAAGATGACGAAGTTTACTAAAGTAGAGACCACAATTCCTATTGTTGTACCAGACAGACGACTGATAAAATCGATGATAAAACTTTCGCTCGTACCCGGAATCATAGCGACAGCAGTTAGTGTAGCAATAAGAGTTCCGTTGTCTAGCTTTAGTTTAGAGCAAGCTACTATTGTCGTCATTGCAACGAGAGCATAGGTGAGTGCGGAATGACCGAAAATCATATCTACAACAATAGCAAAAATGGCACCAAGTGCTGCCGCTGGTAAACGAATTGCTCCTTTCTTAATTGAATCTGCTGCTGTTGGTTCTGTAGTAACAATTGCAGTAATAACAGCAAACATTACTGGCAAATCAAAATAATTGCAAACCCAAGCAGTGATGAAAACAGCTAATCCGGTTTTTATTACGCGTCTTCCAATCCATTTAGATTGGTTCATGATGATCACCTTCTAGAAGTTGGCTAGTTTCATCTTCTAGTATGTACTTTGATAACCATGTTATACTCATCGAGGAAAAGTATAGAAAATCAAGATGTCATTTATTTTTAATCAGAATCGTTAACGAATAGGAAGGGTGTTTAAAGTGGAAATAAAAAGGATATTAATACTAATATTATCTTTTGTAATAATAAGCACAGCATGTAATAACGGAGCAATGGAAGAAGAAATAGTGGAAGAGACTGAACAAGAGTTTTCTATTATAGAGGAACCTATAATAGATGAAAGAGATGAGGAAGAGGAGTCAGTAGTTACTGAGGAAGAGAGTAGTATTGAGCCTTTATATGAATTGAGTTCTGACTGGAGAGTTATTCCTATTGAAGGAACGGGAGCTAATGAAAAAGTCGTTCTTCTTACAATTGATGATGCTCCAGATAAGTATGGAGTAGAGATGGCAGAACGACTGCAAAGTCTTGGTGTAGGAGCAATATTTTTTATCAATGGACACTTTTTACAATCAGATGAAGGAAAAAGTCAGTTAAAACAAATTTATGAATTAGGATTTGAAATTGGAAACCATACAATGACTCATCCAAACCTAAGTAAACTTTCTGAACAAGAGCAACGAGATGAAATAATTAAACTAAATGTTTTAATTGAAGAAATAACTGGAGAACGCCCGAGGTTCTTTCGTGCACCATTCGGTGTAAATACAGACATTTCTAAGCAAGTTGTTGGTGAAGAGGATATGAAGTGGATGAACTGGAGTTATGGCTATGACTTTGTAAGTGAATATATGAATGCTGAAGCATTAGCGGAAATTATGGTGAACACAGACTTACTTAGACCTGGTTCTAACTTATTGATGCATGACCGAGATTTTACTTTAGAGGCATTAGAGGAAATTGTAGAAGGACTCCAAGAAAAAGGCTATGAAATAGTTGAACCCAGCCTAATAAAATAGTTTGTGTCAAGGTTGTCTTAATAGTTTGAAACAAACTATTAAGACAACCTCTTCAAATTTACAAAGAACTCTTGAAAAAAATGTCGAAAAACGTTACATTATCTTTTGTATTTAAAGTGTTTATTTCTAATGAAATTAAAGAAGGAAGAGATGGTAGGACATGGTTAAATGGGTCATCGGCATTGTTTTTGTCGTCTTAATGGTAGGATGTCAAAATCAATCAGGAGAAGAGATTACGCATGGTGAGGCTAAAAATAATAATGCGCCATCGGCTGAGTTAGAAAGTTTATCTATGGAGGTAACTGAATCAGAGGCTCGTTTTTTAGTGGACGATTTATTCGCTATCATAGATGGTGAGTATGCGTATGATGAAATTCATCGAACGCTTCAAATGACAATAAATGATGAAAGTTATTACTTGATTGATGGTGTTAAAGTTTTAGAACGTAATGGAGAGTATCTTCCTACTGATGAAATTTATTTAATGATAGAAGGTGACCATGTTTATCTTCCTGCATCATTTTTAAATCAAGGATTAGGGATAGATTTTCAATACGAAGAGTCAGCCTTAGTATTTGGGTGGAAAGGGCCTACTGAAAGGGTAGGAGGACCTCCTACAAATTTTGATTTTGATAGTTGGGATGCAGATAGGATGGTTGAATACTTATCCTTCCTACAGAAACCTATTAAGAATGCACAAGTGAGTACGCTTCCTAATCATCTACCTGGTGCTAAGCGTCTTTATCGAAATGGTTATCATGAGGGTTTAGATTGGTATGACTTTGCATCAGGTGGAAATATTAGTAGTGAAACACCAATCTATGCAATGGGTGAAGGAAAAGTTGTAAGAGCAGACCATGACTATGAGGAATATCCAACTGCTGAAGTTAGAAACGAGGATTTAAAGCTTACAGCAGCTCTTAAAGAAACACCAGAATATATATTTGATCGGTTACGAGGTAGGCAAGTATGGGTTCAGTATGATAATGGAATAATGAGTCGCTTTGCTCACTTGTCTCATATTCCAGAGGAAGTAAAAGTTGGAGATAAAGTAAATGATGAAACTGTCATTGGTTTTGTGGGGAATTCAGGGACAAGTGGTGCTGTAAATCAAGATGATACAGAACTTCATTTGCATCAAGATTTACTGATTTATGGAGAATTATTTTGGAAGCCGTTGAGTCAAGAAGAAGTACATGATGTATTAGTGAGGGTTTTTAAATAATAATACAAAAGAGCCATCAGAAATATTTATCTGATGGCTCTTTTGTAGTTAATTCTTATTTTCTTTTATAGAAGTACATAATGCGATTGTTGAATAAATGAAGCTCACCTTCTAATTTCTTAGCTAGGAATTTACAAAATTCATTAGCTTTTCCTTTATCACCGTGAGTAGCTCCTTCAGGGAGAATGACTTCAATGTACATTTGTTCTTCTGTGGTGTCATCACTAGTAACAATTTCTTCAATCCCAATTCCGAATACGATGTACTTATATCGAGAAATTCCACGGCTTTTTAAATAAAAATATTGCCCATTACTCTCTGGTACATCTAACATTTCATAAGGAAATGATGAATCCTCATAAGCCCAGTCAACTTGTGTTCCAGTTTTTGTTGTAATTGATTGGTAGTATCTGAAAATATCCTTAAGTTCCTCAAGTGTAATCGATTGTTGTTTTGAACCCTCTACCAGCTTTATGTATGCGCGATTTGACATCCTATAAGCACTCCTGTCATTAGAACGTTAAAAATCATACAATTATCTTAGCATTTGTTACCAGAAGTGACAACAAGAAAGTAATTGAGTGATTCTAAAGATTCACAGACTAAATAACTATAAAAGCGACAAAAGGTGTTTCATTAACATAGGTTACGACAAAATAAATTTCTTTCCGACAAAAAAATCGACCGAAATCTATCTGTGGACTAGATGTAATGTTATCTTAGTTACTCGGTAATTAGGTAAAAGGATAGATAATTGACTATATAATTTATGATATCCTATAAAAAGAAAAAAAGAGTAAGTGAAAAGGGTTTAAAACTTGTAAAAATAGACTGTTTTAATAGGGTTTATAAAAGATAGGACTCTAGGTACTGTTCAATGTGCTTGTGATGTAAGTAACTAACAAAATTAGACTAACTAAGTGGAAGAAGATAGAGGATTTGTGTAGGGGGGATTTGTATGAACAAATCACAAATGCTAGATGAATTAAGATTAGAAATAGGTTTGGTACCAGAATACGCTACTACTGTTAAAGAGTTTTACATAGGAATTGTAAAGGCGATTGGAAGTAGAATTAGGGTTAAATACGGTGTAGGTATTTATGAAATGAAGGGAAGTCATTTTCAAATGTTGTGCAGCATGGGGAGTACCCAACATAGAGTTATAGAACCATTTGATGATAGTCCATTTTCAACAAGTGCAATAAGAGGGAATACATTTATTCACACTAATAATAACTATCGTTCAATTATTTCGCCATTTTATAATGGTCATCATCTGATTGGTTTTATTGTTATTGATCTACCTGAGAGGGATTACTTTATTACGGAAGAAGATGTTATTTTTGTTAAAGAAGTATCTCGTTTTATAGAGGTTCAGCATAATCGTTATTCGAATTCTTACCTATAAAATCGTTAGTTGGATTCCGAAAGTAATTAAAGGTATTGTATTTTGATAATTTATAAGTTATAATAATAATCAGAATATTAAATTAATTATAAATCGGGGGTGTGTATCAATGAATTTGTTTGAGCGATTATACGATGAGCAAGAAAATGTAAAGGTACAGTTTACTGGGTTCACGACTGATGAAGCGCGCTATGATTTTGGGATTGTTTATACAAACATGTTCTTTGGTAAGCCTCTAGTCGTTTGCATGCAAACTGGACGTTCTGCATTACTATGTGCAGATGATATTACGAATCCAGAGCATCTACAAAATGCATTTCATATCAAAGAGAGAAAAGAAGCAGAGGATTTGGCGTTATTTTTTGAGAAAGCGTTACCTTCAATGCCGAGAGAGCCTCAGTATTAAATAAAATGAAAAGCGGTCCTAGATAGGGCTGCTTTTTTAATGTGTAATAAAAAATTAAATGTGTTATACGAATTAGGGTTGACAGCATTAATATGACATATTATTATAAAGGTATAGTAAAAATAAAACGCTTTCAATAACATTAAGGGAGATGGAAACTGTGGGTATTATTGTATGTCAAACTTGCAACGAGACAATTGAACATTTTGATGGGGAAAAGGTGACTACTTTATACGCAAAGTGTGCTGCAGACTGTCCAAAGTGTAGTAAAGAGAACTTAAATAAAAAATAAAAAACTATTTATAATATAGAAAGGTGAAGCTTATCAGCTTCACCTTTTTTTTCTGCATATAACAAATTCGCTCTACATAAATTGGTATGGTCCAATTGGCTGTTCTAATACATAGCGTTCTTGTGCCTTGATTAACATCTCATTCCAACTTGTAAATGTCGTTTCATCGCGAACAAATACATCCCATTCATGAGTTCTTTCTTGCGTGAATTGATGCCAAGTTGAAAAGTTTGTGTATTTTTGCATGAAACGATCATTAAATAAATGATGATACGGTGCAATATCCGTTGTTACTTCTGTAGAAAAGAAATCTTTAATTAATGATAACCCGTTCTTAAACATCTTATATCACCTCAGAATTGTTTTGGTTGTATTTGTGTCTTACTCATTAGTATTTATCGTTTTAGTTGTTGTTATTATATTATTCTTATAATTCATAGTTGTCAAGTTGGTTTTATGTAATTTTTACATGAAATAAATGAGTTATGTTAGTAATGTAGTGTTTATAAAACATACTAAATTAGTTGGTTTTAATAAAAAAACAAACCACCATATCTCTAAGGGTATGGTGGTTTGTTTTTTTATCTATTTTATTACCTAATTGCTCGATGTTCTTTAATTACTTTGATCATTTTGAACTCTGGATCTTCTGGTCCTTGTACTGGTAATCCCACTTCAAGGTTTTGATTTATATAATCAATGTTTTGCTCTGATATAATTTCTCCAGGTATGAGAATTGGAATTCCCGGTGGATATACCATGACAAACTCTGCAATAACTCTTCCTGCAGATTCATCGAAAGGAATAGATTCAGTCTCTGCATAAAAGGCATCCCGTGGAGAAAGGGATAGATGTGGAATATTCGGTACATCTACATGTACGGTTTTTCTTGCTTGAATATTCTCTTCATGTAGCTTTGATAACTCAGAAAGTGCACTAATTAAACGGTTGACTTCTTCGTGAGTATCACCGAATGAAATAATACAAAGAATGTTATATAGGTCAGAAAGTTCGACCTCAATATTATACTGCTCTCTAAGCCAAACTTCTGCATCATATCCGGTGATACCAAGATCCTTAATAGAAATAATTAATTTTGTAGGGTCATAATCATAAGTAGCTTTTGTACCTAGAATTTCTTTCCCTACACAGTAAAAGCCGGAAATATCGTTAATTTTTTCTCTAGTGTAATTTGCTAATTTTATCGTATTATCTATCATCATTCTACCTTCAGTAGCTAACCGCTTCCTAGCTGTGTCTAAGGATGATAATAGTAAATAGGATGTTGAAGTAGTTGTAAGCATACTTATAATGGATTGTACTCTAGTAGGGGAAACGAGTCCTTCCTTTACATTAAGTACTGAACTTTGTGTCATTGACCCGCCGAGCTTATGAACACTTGTAGCTGCCATATCAGCTCCTGCTTGCATAGCGGATAGTGGAAGTTCATCATGAAAGTGAATATGAACTCCGTGTGCTTCATCAACTAATACAGGGATAGAATAACTATGAGCTAATTCAACAATGTCTTTTAAATTAGCGGAAATTCCGAAATAAGTTGGGTTTATTACTAGTAGCCCCTTTGCATCTGGGTGCTGTGATAAAGCTTTTGCAACTGAGTCAATTGTGATTCCATGTGAGATTCCAAGGTCCTTATCAATTTCTGGGTGAATAAAAATGGGAGTTGCTCCAGAAAAGATTATCGCCGACATAATGGATTTGTGGACATTTCTTGGTACGATTATTTTATCGCCAGGGCCACAAACAGACATAATCATTGTCATGATTGCTCCGCTTGTCCCTTGGACTGAAAAGAATGTATGATCAGCACCGAATGCTTCAGCAGCTAATTCTTGAGCTTCTTTTATAATCCCGTGGGGGTGATGAAGATCATCTAATGGACCTATGTTTATTAAGTCTATTGACAATGCATTTTCGCCTATAAAGTTACGAAAGCTTGGGTCCATACCTTGTCCTTTTTTATGTCCTGGTATATGGAATTGGATTGGGTTCTTTTTTGCGTGTTCAACGACACCTGTAAATAATGGTGTTAATTGTTGTCGGGACAACGTGGTCACCTCATTCTATAAATATTAATTCTCCTTCATAAAAACAAGATTGAGTATATCAAATACGCAAAAAAAATCATAGATAAATTCATCGTCAATTGTGAAATTTTTATATAGATATTTAACCACTAGTGTTGCATAAACATTGTTAGAATTTTCAGTTTTAATATTTTCTCTTCTTAGAGCCAAAAAAGGGAATACCTAACCAAAGGTGGCTCCATCCATTTGGTAAAATATTTACAATTAAGCATAAGCAACGACGACAATTTGTTTATTAAGGGACTGCTTTTCCTTCAATTTTTCGAATCCAGATATGCGCTGGCTTCCATAGCGCAGCCCTTAAATAACGGCTAATTTGTAAGGTTTTTCGCTTGCTATTCGTTTCGAGTTGAACAAGAACATGCAGGCAAAAAACAATCAGTGCAATAAACACTTGATTTTGAATCGCCCATTCGCTTTGACCATAGAACTTTTTAATGTTGAGATGCTGTTTTATCCATTTGAAAAACAGTTCAATTGCCCAACGTGATTTATACATCTCAGAAATTTCTTCAGCACTCAAGTCAAAACGGTTAGTGATTAAATGAAGTTCATTTCCTTTTGAATCCTTCACTTTTAATAGGCGAAAGTAATTTTCACTACGGTTTTGAGTTGTACCAATCAATACCATTTGATCTGATAATACAGCTGAACCTTCTGGTAGTTTAAATTCATACACTTCACGTACGACAGCGTTTTTACGTAGTCTTGTAAGAAAAAAGTAGCCATCATCCGTCATGCGATCAAAGCGCTCATAATCAAGGTAACCACGGTCAAACACATACATGCATTCTTTGTTATCAATCATCACTTCAAGTTGACCACGATCGTGTTCTTTTGCCGTTGTGATAACAGCTTTTTCAGGATAGGAGAGTCCATTTTCCATAAACACAAGACGCAAATGTAACTTAACTCCCGCTTTTGTTTTGCGGAACTTAGCCCATTTATGATGGGTCAAATTAAGTGGCAATGTGCTTGAATCAATGATTTTTAACGGCATAATAAGTTTTGTAGGGTGTGTTTTGGCATGAATTTGTGTAACTAAATCTAAGAAAAGCTTTTGAAATAAGTCAGGATTCATACCATTTAATCGCCGTGATAGCTGAGAGATACTGATAGAATCAAGGTTAACTTCTTTTTGAAGTTTGTCATCAAAAAGACTATCGCCCAGCGCATGAAGACTTTCGATTTCTTGAATTTGTGCAAAGAGAAGTAATTTTAGAAATGATTCGGTCGTTAACTTTTTCGTATAGTAATCTAATTTCAATGTTTTCACGTTTTCTTCAAATAATTGAAAATTAATGGGTGAAAACCATTGTCCAAATGAAGTTTTTCGTGTAATCTTGTCCATAAGCGTGAGTCCTTTTTAGTGGATTTGGACGGGTTACCACCTGACTTATCCATTATAAAGGACTTTTTCTTTGCGTAAAATAAGATTATTGAAGATTTTGAGTCTTTTTAATATTCAAATTTAATTAATGCAACACTAGTGATATTTAACAGTTAAAATTAAGTATAAGTAAAGTATGATCTGTTTAGGCACAAACTATGAGTTGTAGTCAATTATCGTATCTAACAGAAACTTTGTTACTCATTACGTAAATACGGTATAATGGTTTTAAAAATTAGAATGTAAAATTAGGAATAAGGTGATTAGTATGGAACATAGCGTTAATATGCCTATCTCGTTAGATTGGAGCAAAGAAGAAGTAATTGATGTGATGGAGTTCTTCCAAGGGATCGAAAAGGTTTATAGTAAAGGTCTAGAAAGGGATAGATTAATGAACCTTTATCGTAGGTTTAAAGAAATTGTTCCTTCCAAAAGCGAAGAGAAACAAATTTTTAACCAATTTGACAGTGATTCAGGTCTATCATGCTATCATGCTGTGAAAAAGGCGAAGGAATCTGAATCTGGCTTGATTATTAAGCTATAAAATAAAAACATGTGTTCCAGCAATATTAATATGCTGGAACACATGTTTTTTATTAAAAAATAGTACATATGTAATTATATAAGAAATATGGACATCTCGTACGGTGCCGTTTACAAAAGTACGTTATTTTGTTCTCATTATTCTACCACCATCGTAGATTGTTGAGCCATTTTATATATTGGCATAACAGTTTTAAACGTTTCCTCTATTTTTTTTAAAAGAGCTTGTCCATTTGATAATATAGGGTCATGTCGGTCAATATGAATTCCACATAGTATTTCTGCTTTTTTTACATTCCCTAGACGTTCAAAAAGTGATTCTAGTTCAGTTAAGTCTAATTCCGACTGTTTTGTTGCATCTGGCTTCATATGGTCACCAGACCACATGTAATCATCAGGGATTAGGTCTTTAACTTTGTTTGATTGTGCAAGTAATTGTTTTGAAAATCCTTCTTTGATTGGAGCTTCGTATATCACTGCAAACCATACAAATAAATGACTTTCAAACAAACCAATTTGAAAATGTGGTAACATTTTATAGCCTCGTTTATTGTTAGCAAAGGCAACCCATGTATCATTAGGAGGGTTTACTTTTCTTCTAGCATGTTTGGCTACATGTGGAAACATCTCGTCACCAGTCATAGTAGATAAAGTAGGAGCAAGATGTTCACCTAACTGTTCAAGTTTCGGTCTAACTCTTTCTTTTAAAGCGTCCATACGAGGATCTAATCCTTCTATTGTAAAAACATCAAAATCCTTCTGTTCAAATCCTTGAAAATCCATTGTATACACCTACCTATGAGGATAATTTGTTATTAGTTTACCATATCCTTTTACTTCTTGAAAAATTATAAACCTTCCTTAGAAGGTCAATGTATTATGTCTTAGAATAATCTTATTTTTAAAAATTAAATATCACTGTACCATTTCAAAAACAAACTTCATATGTTATAATAAGTATTAACTAAAGAATCAGAATTTTTAGTTAATAATAGTTGGTGACCATTTATTGAGAAGAAAGCCCCTTATAGTCAGAGATTAACTATTCAAAGGAGTGTGGGTTACCATGGAACAAGTCATGCAAATTTTAAAACGCACAGATGCGGAAAAACGTATTCCGGTACTGAAATTAGAAATTGATTATGAACTAGTTACTTTACACGATGCGATGCTTGTTGAAAATGTAAAAGAGATAAATCAAACCAAACATCGTTTAGAAGAACTTCGACAAGAATTAATTAGGTTAGAAGTATAATTTTAGAAATATTGAAAAGCGTGCCTAATTGGCCGCTTTTTTTTGGATTTATATATAGTTGATTCATAATTTTTTGACAATGTTTTTTAAAACGTTTTCCTGTAGTTATTTTTTATGTCATAATAATGGATAAGAATAATGAACGAGATGGCTAAAGAGGGGGTCACATCATGAATGAAATTGATTGGTTTGACGTTGAAAAGATTGCTAAAGACTGGGTGAAAGAAGCGGGTCAATTACTCAAGGAATCTATGTTACAAACGATAGAAGTCGAGAGTAAATCTAATCCAGATGATTTAGTGACAGAAATGGACCGACGAATAGAACGTTATTTTTTAAATAAAATTAACGAACGATTTCCTAACCATCAATTTCTTGGGGAAGAAGGTAGTGGTGAAGTGGTTGAATCAGAAAAAGGGATCGTTTGGATCGTTGACCCTATAGATGGTACAACAAATTTTGTTCACCAAAAATATAACTTTGCCATTTCTTTAGCTGTCTATGAAAATGGAATTGGCAAGATTGGGCTGATTTATAATGTCATGGCAGATGAACTATTTAGTGCAGTAAAAGGTAACGGTGCCTATTTAAATGACACAAAACTCCCTAAACTAGCCCCTGTATCAGTAGAAAAAGCAATAATAGGGCTGAATGCAAGATGGCTTTTAGAAGAAGAGAATAGTACAAACAAATGTTTTAAACGATTAGTGGAATCTGTTCGTGGAGTTAGATCCTATGGTTCTGCAGCTATAGAAATATGTTATGTCGTTGCAGGAAGGTTAGATGGCTATATCAGTTTAGGTTTATCACCTTGGGACTTTGCAGCTGGTACGGTTCTTCTAGAAGAAGTGAACGGGTGCTATTCAACTTTTGATGGTAAACCATTAAATATACTTAAATCTAGTTCAGTTTTTGTAGGGAAACCAAAGTTTCATGACGAAATAATTAAAGATTTTGTTCAGAAGGAGTTGGGAGCATGAAAGTAGGTTTTATTGGTTTAGGGACAATGGGATTACCGATGACGAAAAATATCATTTCTGCTGGATACGAAACATACGTGGTAAGTAGAAGTCGTCCGCCTATTGAAGAAGCTGTATCACTTGGTGCAAAGGAAGCTGCAAGTCCAAAAGAATTAATAGAGACAGTAGATATTGTTTTAACGTGTTTACCTTTACCAGAATCAATTATTGATGTTTACGAAGGAGAAAACGGTTTAATAGCTGGTGCAACTGAAGGTAAAATCATTGTTGATCATTCCACTGTAAGTCCTGAGCTTAATAAACAAGTGAGTGCTCAGTTGGAGGAAAAGGGTGCATTCTTTATTGACGGACCTGTTAGTGGTGGACCAATGGGGGCTAAGGCTGGCACTTTAACTATTATGTGTGGAGGTAGTGAAAAAGCTTTTCATGACAGTTATGAAGTATTGAAGGTCATTGGGGATTATGTTGTACAAGTTGGACCGACTGGAAATGGAAGTGTGATTAAGCTCATCAATAATATGCTAGTTGGTGTTCATACTACTGCACTTTCGGAAGCGTTTGTCATGGGTGAGAAGGCTGGGGTTAATCCAAAAACCCTTTTTGATATAATAAAAAGAAGCTCTGGTTTTTCTAAAAGTATGGATTGGTCTGTTGAAGCAATTCTTGATCGTGCATTTGAGCAAAGGTTTAGTATTAAGCTACTTCATAAAGATATGAAACTTGCTTTATCTCTTGCTGATAATCTAGAAGTACCTGTTGAAGTGGTGGAATTAGCTGAAGCGATCGTAGCTAGGGCTAAAGAAAGTCATGGTAATGAAGATGTATCTGCCATTATCCGTCCTCTTGAGGAAAAGGTAGGAGTACGAGTGGAGCGTTGGGAGAAGAATTAATTGGAAATGTAAAAAAACAGTTGAGATTAATCTCAACTGTTTTTTTACATTTCATTCGATTCTCGTAGCTTCTTTTTAAGATTAAAGCCCAGACCAGTTGCAATGAAAATCCCAATTAATGATAAGAGTGTAATTAAAAGACTTCGTTCAGCTACCGCTATCCCAATACCCATAATACAAATGACAGTAATCACTGCTAACAATAAAAACATTATATTTTCTTTCTTCATTATTCGTACCCCCTGAAATTCGAAACCATACTTACACTTTACACTAGTTTAACCCCCTTTGCATAGTAGAAATAGCTTTAGATTTGACAATTAAGTTACAGCTCAATCCTGTTTTAATGGTTTAATTGGAGAATTAAAGGGAAAAATGGTATTAAAACTGTAGTTATTTTTCTATTTTTGTATAAAATAAAAATACATTAGATATGCCATAATGAATGTTTATGATATAATTACACAGTTAGTAAATGAAAAGGGAGCGAATAATTACGCATGAAACTTCGTGAAGATTTAAGAAATATAGCAATCATTGCCCACGTAGACCACGGTAAAACAACATTAGTTGACCAATTGTTAAAGCAGTCTGGAACTTTCCAAACACATGAACAGGTAGAAGAAAGAGCGATGGATTCAAATGCTATTGAAAAAGAAAGAGGTATTACAATCCTTGCTAAAAATACTGCAATTAATTACAAAGAAAAACGTATCAACATTTTAGATACACCTGGACATGCTGATTTTGGTGGAGAAGTTGAGCGTATTATGAAAATGGTAGACGGTGTCCTTTTAGTAGTTGATGCTTATGAAGGGTGTATGCCACAAACTCGATTCGTTCTTAAAAAAGCACTTGAGCAGAAATTAAGCCCAATTGTTGTAGTAAATAAAATCGATAGAGACTTTGCTCGACCTGCAGAGGTTGTAGATGAAGTTGTTGATTTATTAATTGATTTAGGAGCAGATGAAGACCAATTAGACTTCCCAGTTGTTTATGCTTCAGCTATTAATGGTACTGCTAGCATGAATCCTGAGAAGCAAGATGAGGACATGTCTTCATTATTTGAAATGATTATCGATAATGTTCCAGCACCGGTAGATAACCATGAAGATCCATTACAATTCCAAGTAACAATGCTTGATTACAATGATTACTTAGGAAGAGTTGGGATTGGTCGTGTCTTCAGAGGAACGATGAAGGTTGGACAACAGGTTGCTTTAATGAAATTAGATGGTAGTGTTAAGCAATTCCGTGTAACAAAGATTTTTGGTTTCTTAGGTTTAAAGCGTATTGAAATTGAAGAAGCAAAAGCTGGAGACTTAATCGCTGTTTCTGGAATGGAAGAAATTAACGTAGGAGAAACAGTTTGTCCTGTTGAACACCAAGAGCCACTACCAATTCTACGTATAGATGAGCCGACGTTACAAATGACGTTCTTGGTAAATAACAGTCCATTTGCAGGTCGTGAAGGGAAGTTTGTTACTAGTCGTAAGCTTGATGAACGTTTAAAAGCACAGTTAGAAACAGATGTAAGTTTACGTGTTGAGAATACTGACTCACCAGATGTTTGGGTTGTTTCTGGGCGTGGAGAGCTTCACCTTTCCATTTTAATTGAGAATATGCGTCGTGAAGGCTATGAACTACAGGTTTCTAAGCCTGAAGTTATCATCCGTCTTATCGATGGTGTGAAGTCAGAGCCAGTTGAGCGAGTTCAAATTGATGTTCCTGAAGAGTACACAGGTGCAGTTATGGAATCACTTGGAGCTCGTAAAGGTGAAATGATTAACATGACAAACACTGGATCTGGTCAAGTTCGTCTAGACTTCATGGTTCCTGCTCGTGGATTAATTGGATATTCAACAGAATTTTTAACTCAAACTCGTGGATATGGGATTATTAACCACTCATTTGATGGTTATATGCCAATGGCACAAGGTCATGTTGGCGGACGTCGTCAAGGTGTTCTTGTTTCTATGGAGTCAGGTAAATCTTCAGCTTACGGTATTATGCAAGTAGAAGACCGTGGGGTAATTTTCGTAGAGCCTGGTACTGAAATTTATGAAGGTATGATTGTTGGTGAGCATAATCGTGATAATGATATAACGGTTAACATTACAAAAATGAAGCAAGCTACAAACGTACGTTCTGCTAATAAAGATCAAACAGTAACAATGAAAAAACCACGTACAATGACACTAGAAGAAGCGCTTGAGTATTTAAATGAAGACGAGTTCTGTGAAGTAACTCCAGAATCAATTCGTTTACGTAAAAAGGTTTTAAATAAGAGTGAACGTGAAAGAGAAGAAAAGAGAAGAAAAGTAGCACAACAATAATAAACTTTTGCCTTTAAACGTAGGACAAGCATACGCTTTTCTATTTTTAAAGGCATTGGTTATAGAACAAATAGGGAGGGACTGGGATGGAAGAAACAGTAGACATAAACCCTAGTGATTTATCCACGTTTGCAGCCCTTGTAAATATAGACCAAAACCCAGTTGTTGGGTTTTGGCTATTATTTGGTATTGTCGTTCTTATGTCAATTGTCGTTTATAATCTAGGCTTTGCTAGAAAACTTCCTTTATTGAAGCAAGCTGTTATATATATTATGTTACTAATTGGTTCTATACCAATAACTATATTTGCTATTGGTATGCCTGTAGTTGAGTCATTACTAGTAGCTGCTTTAGTACTTGGAATTTATAAATATCGACTAGCGAAAAGTCAAAAAGAGCAGCAAGTTGGGGATTCATAATTTATGAATCTACAAGATGCGATCTATAATTGGCTTTCAATTAAAGTAGTACATGAAGCAAGGCCGGACGACAATGCGGCAAAAGAAACCTTTGATTTTTTTACCGAAATACTAGAAGAGGACCATCATATTGAAAAGCTAAATATTTCAACGAGTGGTCCTATGTATGTTGTTACGTATTCGATTGATGGGGAAGAATTAGAGAAGAAATATCCTATTGAGCTTGTTGATGCTCTGTTAGAAAGTATAGAGGCAGAGCCGAAATATAATCAATAAAAAAGATGTTCTAAAAGGTTTTTATTTAACCTTTTAGGACATCCTTTTTTATTGCGTGGTCTATAAAGAAAACTTGCTAATTGAGTATAAAGCCATGTTGAGGTGTCTACTGTGTTTACCAATCATTCTCTGTTTTCTTACTCTCGAATAGTTTGAAGTTGCCAGTAGCCTTTCTTTCGTTTGTACGTACAGTAATTCTTTCATAGCATTCTGGGCATGTATACGTATGAATAGGTCTATTTCTTAACTTTTTAGCTAATGGATTATAATCATCAATGTTGTCTATTCTATCACATATTACACATTTTACTCTCATCTCTTCACCTCGAATCACACGTTAAACATTATCATTTATCCTATTGTAGCTATATTAATGAAAAAAATAAACCCAAATGTAGCATATCTGTTTTAAAAGCATCTAAAATAGGTATAGTATAAGTGTAGCATATATTAGATGTGGAGGGCTTTTTTATGGGAAATCAAGTAGAACAAAGGTTAACAGATGAACTATTACCTCTTTTACAGAAGGAACGTTTTGTTACAATTGCGACTGTTGATTACGAAACAAAAATACCAAATGTAAATGCAATTTCATGGGTATATGCGCCTGATAACGACAAAGTTAGATTTGCTGTAGATAATCGTTCCAGAATTATTGAAAATATCCAAGCGAGCCCTGGTGTAACGATTAATTTAATCGGAAATGGCTCAACTTACTCTATTTCTGGTGAAGCAAAAGTCGTTGTTGATAAGTTAGATGAAGTTCCGTTAAAGTTAGCACTTGTTGAAATATCAATTAGTGCCGTACGTGATGTAATGTTTTATGGATCGAAAATAAGCGTAGAACCGAGCTATGAAAAAACATATGATGCTGAAGCGGCTGCAAAGCTAGATAAACAAGTAATGGAAGCGATTAAAAAAGCTTAGTCTATAGTAGACTAACCTAAATTATTGGGACACTATAAAACACCTTCGAAATGGTACACTTAAAAAAAGTACTATTCGGAGGTGTTTTTTGCATGGGCAAAAACGTATATTCAAATGAAGTGAAATGGGCAGTTGTTAAAGATAAGATGAGTGGGCAATTCACAAATAGAGAAATCATGGAGAAGTATGGAGTTAAAAATGTCTCTCAAATTAAAACATGGATGAAATGGTATCGTGAAAATCAGGTTCATAGATTCGATCAGCCGATAGGCAAACAGTATTCGTATGGTCATGGGCCTGACAATCAAAATGATGAAGAAAGAAAAGAACGACAAATGATGCATTTAAAACAAGAGAATGAAATCTTAAAAAAGTATTTGGAGATCGAAAAGGAGTTGAAAAAGAAATAGTCCTCCAACTAGTAGATACATTACGCAAAAAATATACTGTTTCAGCCATCTTATTAGCTTTAAATGTTCCAAGAGCTACTTATTACCGCTGGGCTTCTTCACAATCAATCAAATTGTCCGTGGAGGAGGAAACGATTATTTCCCTTTGCGAAGAAACGAAATATCGCTATGGGCATCGTAAAATTAAAGAGCTGTTAAAGCGTAAGTACCATATAAAGTTAAACCGTAATACAGTTCAACGGATCATGCAGAAGTATCACTTGCAATGCAGAGTAAAGCAGAAGAGGAAGTGGAAATCTCAAGGAGAATCTGTGATTGTGGCTCCGAACTTATTACAACGAGAGTTTTATGCAATCAAACCTAACCAAAAATGGGTAACCGATATTACCTACATTCAATATGGTCCAAACACTCTGTATTTATCAACAATAATGGATTTATTTAATAACCAAATCGTCGCTTACAAGATCTATACTCACCAACAAATCCCTTTAGTTGTCGATACATTGAATGAAGCATTACAAAAAAGAGGAAACCCAAAAGGGGTTATCATTCATTCAGATCAAGGAACTGTCTATACTTCCTATGCTTATCAAAACCTAATAAAAGAGAAGAATTTAGTGAGTAGTATGTCACGTAGGGGAAACTGTTGGGACAATGCAGTAATAGAATCTTTTCACTCTAACCTAAAATCAGAGGAATTTCAGTATGTTAAATTTAATTCGTTATCTTTAGAAGAAGTTAAAGAGCGTGTAGACGAATTTATGAGGTATTATAATGAAGAGCGTATCCAAGAGAAGTTAGGCTACCACACACCAAAAGAATTTGGTAATATGGCAGCCTAAGAAGGTGTTTTATTACTGTCTCAAATGACTAGGTCAGTCTATAGACTAAGCTTTTTTCTTTAAGGAAAGAGATATATAAATTTGTTGCTTCACACATTGCAATGGATGTCTTAGTCGTTGTTAATACCTATATATTCGTTAAATTTGTTGTGAGAATATTTGTATTTTTGTGACAGAAGTTTCGTTTTCTCTTCTAATAAGATAAGCCCTAACATAGATCTATACTATAAGGCATGTATCAAGTTTAGATAACAATTTTTATACGAGGTGCATAAGCTAGTAGTAAGCAATGTTGACAAAATGATTCTTCAGTCGGGAGGCGGAATTTTGAGGAAAATATACGTCTTAGATACAAATGTTCTATTACAAGACCCACTATCAATGTATTCTTTTGAGGACAATGAAGTCGTATTACCTGCAGTAGTATTAGAAGAGGTAGATTCAAAAAAACGTTATATGGATGAAATCGGTAGAAACGCAAGGCAATTCTCTAAGATGATGGACAGCCTAAGAGGGAAAGGGAAACTCCATGAAGGAGTCGAGATAGAAGAGACAGGTGGTACCGTACGTGTGGAGCTTAATCATCGCTCCTTTGAAAAAATGAAAAAGTCATTTGCGGATATGACTAACGATAATCGTATTATTGCTGTAGCATTAAATTTAATGCTTGAAGAGCAAGAAAAGCATAATGGTAAAGAAGTCATCCTAGTGAGTAAAGATGCGTTAGTACGAGTGAAAGCTGATGCATTAGGAATTACGGCAGAAGACTTTTTAAGTGATAGAGTTATTGAATTTGACCATGTTTATCCTGGTTATGTAGAAATTTATGTAGATACTGATGTACTAAATCGCTTTTACGCATCAAATGAAATTGCTATATCAGAACTAACTAAGCATCCTTTCTACCCTCATCAATTTATTATTATGAAAGATGCGCTAGGAAGTTCCAGTTCTGCTGTAGGAAAAGTTGAACCAGACGGGAAAAAAATTAAGCCATTTATAATGGAGCAAGATCAAGTATGGGGAATTAAGTCTAGGAATGTACAACAAAAGATGGCATTTGAATTATTATTACGTGAAGATATACAGTTAGTAACTCTCATTGGGAAAGCTGGTACAGGTAAAACATTATTATCCCTAGCTGCAGGTCTTTTGCAAACCGAAGATATCGGTTCGTATAAAAAACTATTAGTAGCACGTCCTGTAGTGCCAATGGGAAAAGATATCGGATTTTTACCTGGGGAAAAGGAAGAGAAGCTTAGACCTTGGATGCAACCTATATATGATAATCTAGAATTTCTATTTAACACAAAAAGACCAGGGGAAATTGACCAAATTTTAGCGGGTATAGGTTCAATTCAAGTTGAAGCCTTGACGTATATTAGAGGTAGAAGTATTCCAGACCAATTTATAATAATTGACGAAGCACAAAATTTAACAAAGCATGAAATCAAAACAATTTTAACGAGAGTTGGAGAAGGAAGTAAAATTGTGTTAATGGGAGATCCTGCTCAAATAGACCACCCTTATTTAGACGAATACAACAATGGGCTAACATACGTTGTTGAAAAGTTTAAAGACGAGACTATAAGTGGACATGTCAAGTTAGAAAAAGGGGAGCGTTCAGGTCTTGCGCAGTTAGCTGCGGATTTATTATAACAACTACAATAGATTTACCTATCTATAAATAAAGTAATGGTGCGAATTCGCGGTAATATATTTTGTCGAGGGTGTCCAAAAGGTCGTGTTTTACCCTATTGGAACACCCTCAGGTGCTGCGAATGAACCAAGCTTTTAACTGTGGACAAGCATAAAATTCAAAAAATCTCTGAAGCTATGGGGTTGGGACAAAAGTTCAACGTACCTTTTGTCGAGGCCGCTGAAAAAGTCCAATCTAGACGATTCGAGAAGTGGTAATGGCTCCGCACGTTGCACGCTGGCTATGAGAAAACCACTCCTAGCGCGCTTTTGAAAAGAGGCAACGGCTTGGCGCATTCCTTAAAGGCCGCTGAAAAAGTCCAATCTCGACGATTCGAGATGTGGTAATGGCACCGCACGTTGCACGCTGGCTATGAGAAAACCACTCCTAGCGCGCTTTTGAAAAGAGGCAACGGCTTGGCGCATTCCTTAAAGGCCGCTGAAAAAGTCCAATCTCGACGATTCGAGATGTGGTAATGGCACCGCACGTTGCACGCTGGCTATGAGAAAACCACTCCTAGCGCGCTTTTGAAAAGAGGCAACGGCTTGGCGCATTCCTTAAAGGCCGCTGAAAAAGTCCAATCTCGACGATTCGAGATGTGGTAATGGCACCGCACGTTGCACGCTGGCTATGAGAAAACCACTCCTAGCGCGCTTTTGAAAAGAGGCAACGGCTTGGCGCATTCCTTAAAGGCCGCTGAAAAAGTCCAATCTCGACGATTCGAGATGTGGTAATGGCACCGCACGTTGCACGCTGGCTATGAGAAAACCACTCCTAGCGCGCTTTTGAAAAGAGGCAACGGCTTGGCGCATTCCTTAAAGGCCGCTGAAAAAGTCCAATCTCGACGATTCGAGATGTGGTAATGGCACCGCACGTTGCACGCTGGCTATGAGAAAACCACTCCTAGCGCGCTTTTGAAAAGAGGCAACGGCTTGGCGCATTCCTTAAAGGCCGCTGAAAAAGTCCAATCTCGACGATTCGAGATGTGGTAATGGCACCGCACGTTGCACGCTGGCTATGAGAAAACCACTCCTAGCGCGCTTTTGAAAAGAGGCAACGGCTTGGCGCATTCCTTAAAGGCCGCTGAAAAAGTCCAATCTCGACGATTCGAGATGTGGTAATGGCACCGCACGTTGCACGCTGGCTATGAGAAAACCACTCCTAGCGCGCTTTTGAAAAGAGGCAACGGCTTGGCGCATTCCTTAAAGGCCGCTGAAAAAGTCCAATCTCGACGATTCGAGATGTGGTAATGGCACCGCACGTTGCACGCTTGCTATGAGAAAACCACTCATAGCGCGCTTTTGAAAAGAGGCAACGGCTTCGCGCATTACTTAAAGGCCGCTGAAAAAGTGAAAACCACACTTTTTCAGCGGCCTCCCTTTTGTCCTAGCCTCTTCTTTTTTTACTCACATAAATTATTTCACCACAAAGCGACTAACATGTGTAATAGGTTTATTTTTATTGCTACGATCACCCATGTAAACATGTACTGGGCCTGTTTCTCGTAATGGTTTACCGTCTTTTGAAAATCCTAATAGAATTTGCTGAGCTTCTTTCATATTAAACACATGTGATTCCCCAGTGGATGTCTCTACTACGACCGAAGTAGCGTCTTCTTTAGGAGTGGCATTTTTTAAGAAAGGATCGAATGGTATTCCGAAACTCCCAGATAATAATTCTTCTTTTTTAAATCGCGTATCCGCTTTGTTGTTGTTTTGCTCACTAGGTGGCGTTGAACCTTCTGTTATTTCTCTATCCCATTGTGCAGAGATTGCTTTTTTATATGTAGTTAGTTCATCTTCTACTGGTTCACTCGAGTTAAAGAATGTATCTAAGTTAACCTTTCGTTCATCAAATATCCAAACAGAAGGGTCAATTGTTAATGAATGTTCAACTTCTCCTGTAATAAAAACGATAAATTCCATATTGTATACCTCCTCATTTATTCTTTCATAAGTATAAATCTTATCTATCTTTTTGTCACACTTGGTAAAGATAGTAATACATGATAATAAATAAAGGGGTAGATGTAAATGGAATGTGTGCAAGCGGAAGAATTAGTTAAAATGGTAGAAGAAGCTAGGCATTACACGATTAATGGTAAAGTGGCGGACTATATCCCTGCATTAAAAGAAGCAAACAAGGATGCACTAGCAGTTGCAGTCTATACAGGAGAAGGGGAGTGCTTGTATGCGGGGAATATAGGTGAAACGTTCACATTACAGAGCATTTCGAAAGTACTTTCACTAGTATTAGCTTTAATGGATCATGGAGAGGACTATGTTTTTTCTAGAGTGGGAAAAGAACCAACAGGAGATCCTTTTAATTCAATAGCAAAGTTAGAAACAAGTGTACCTTCTAAGCCTCTAAATCCAATGATTAATGCTGGAGCACTTGCAGTGACAAACATGATAATGGGTGAAAATAATGAAAAAAAGATTAACCGGTTACTGGCCTTGATACATCAGCTAACAGGGAATGACTCAATTACTTATAATAATTATGTTGCTAAATCTGAATATGAAACTGCCGACTTAAACAGGTCATTGGCGTATTTTATGAGACAGCATGATGTAATAAAAGGTAGTATTGAGGAACTGCTCGATTTATACACAAAACAATGTGCAATTGAAGTGAATTGTAATGATTTAGCTAAAATAGGCTATGTATTGGCAAATGAAGGAAAGGACCCAAAAACAAAAAAGCAAATAATCCCTAATGAAATTGCAAGAATAGTGAAAACCTTTATGGTTACTTGTGGGATGTATAATGCATCTGGGGAATTTGCTATAAATGTAGGGATACCAGCAAAAAGTGGAGTTTCTGGTGGAATACTTGGAGCTGTACCAAATGGAATTGGAATAGGGGTTTATGGTCCTTCACTCGATGATAGGGGGAACAGTACGGGTGGTTTAAGGCTAATAGAATTATTATCAGCTAAATATAACTTAAGTATCTTCTAGATGAGAGTAGCGATTTAGTAGGAGAATAAAATGATTGCAATTTATCATGACAAAGGATAGTATAAGAACAAAGGTAATAAAAAGGAGGGATCACCTTGTCTTCAGAGACAATGACAGGACATAGAGAAAAAGCCTATGCCCTTCTTAAAGCAGATGCTGAAAAGATACAAAAGCTAATTGAGGTACAGATGGGAAACTTAACAATGCCTCAATGTCCATTGTATGAAGAAGTGTTAGATACTCAGATGTTTGGTCTTTCAAGAGAGATTGATTTTGCCATACGTTTAGAGTTAGTTGGTGAAGATACAGGTAAGCAATTACTAAGTGAGTTAGAAAGAAAGCTAGCTGCACTACATGATGCATCAACAAAGAGATAAATGAACCAAGCTATTTTTTATAGATAGCTTGGTTTTTTGTATAGTAAAAAATAATAGTTTGCGCATTAAATGGTTACTAGAATTATCTTTATATTAAAAAAAAATTGTTTTTTTTTAATAATTTTAAAAAATCTGATAGAAATCATGGTAATATACATTTTATACTAAGTTATAAATAGTCATCAGATCATCATCTTATTTTATAAATGAAAAGCTGTAAAAGTAAAAGGAGGATATTTATGAACGGTTTAAAAAATATTAAAAAGGTATTAGTTGCTAATCGAGGAGAGATAGCAATAAGGATCTTCCGGGCTTGTACAGAATTACATATTCGAACAGTGGCTGTATATTCAAAAGAAGATACAGGTGCATTCCACAGATATAAAGCGGATGAAGCCTATTTAGTTGGCGAAGGAAAAAAACCTATTGATGCCTATTTAGATATTGAAGGAATTATTGAAATTGCGAAGCGAAATGATGTTAATGCGATTCACCCGGGTTATGGGTTCTTGTCTGAAAATATTCAATTTGCTAAAAGATGTGAAGAAGAAGGGATTATTTTTATTGGACCAAAATCAGAGCATCTTGTGATGTTTGGAGACAAGGTGCAAGCACGTGAGCAAGCGATAAAGGCAGATTTACCAGTAATACCAGGAAGTGATGGACCAGTTAAATCAGTTGAAGATGTGGAAAAGTTCGCTGAAAAACATGGATATCCTTTTATAATTAAAGCAGCTCTTGGTGGTGGTGGACGAGGTATGAGAATCGTTCGTGAGCCTAAAGAATTAAGGGAGGCATACGACCGAGCGAAGTCAGAAGCAAAGTCTGCATTTGGTAACGATGAAGCCTATGTAGAAAAGTTCATCGAAAATCCGAAGCATATCGAGGTTCAAATTTTAGCGGACAAGCATGGAAATACTGTTCATTTATATGAGAGAGATTGTTCTGTTCAACGTCGCCACCAAAAAGTCGTAGAAGTTGCTCCTAGTGTGTCTATTGATAATCAGCTAAGAGATAAAATTTGTGACGCAGCGGTCAAGTTAGCTGAGAATGTAAACTATATTAATGCTGGTACAGTTGAATTCCTAGTTACAGAGTCTGGCGAGTTTTTCTTTATTGAAGTGAATCCTCGTGTACAAGTTGAGCACACAATCACCGAAATGGTCACAGGAATTGATATTGTCCAATCTCAGTTATTTATCGCAGACGGAGAAGAACTACACAGCAAAGTGATGGGAATACCTAAACAAGAAGAGATTCGTTGTAACGGGTTTGCAATTCAATCGCGTGTAACAACGGAAGACCCTAGTAATGGGTTTATGCCTGATACTGGTAAGATTATG
Source organism: Bacillus sp. FJAT-45350 (assembly GCF_002335805.1). Taxonomy (NCBI): domain Bacteria; kingdom Bacillati; phylum Bacillota; class Bacilli; order Caryophanales; family Bacillaceae; genus Bacillus; species Bacillus sp. FJAT-45350. The sequence goes on from NZ_NISU01000001.1 coordinate 398,011, forward strand.
GCTTATCGTTCTGGTGGAGGGTTTGGAGTACGTTTAGATGCAGGTAATGGATTTCAAGGAGCTGTTATAACCCCTTATTACGATTCATTATTAGTAAAATTATCAACATGGGCACTTTCGTTTGAGCAAGCAGCAGCAAAAATGCAGCGTAACTTGAGGGAGTTTCGTATTCGTGGAATTAAAACAAATATAGCATTCTTGGAAAATGTCGTTACTCATGAAAACTTTTTAACGGGTGAATATAATACATCATTTATTGATTCGTCACCTGAATTATTCATTTTTCCTAAACGAAAAGACCGTGGGACAAAGATGTTAACATTTATTGGAGAAACAATTATTAATGGCTATCCTGGACTAGAGCAAGTTAAGAAGCCAGTATTTGATACTCCTGTTGTACCTAACGTGAATTATACTGAACCAATTCAAAGTGGGACTAAGCAGATTCTTGATGAAAAAGGACCAGATGGCTTAGCGAAATGGGTTAAGGAGCATAAGGAAGTTTTATTAACTGATACAACATTCCGTGATGCTCATCAATCATTACTAGCAACGAGAGTTCGTACTCATGACTTGAAAAAGATTGCAGAGCCAACCGCAAGAATGATTCCTAACCTCTTTTCAATGGAAATGTGGGGAGGAGCGACATATGATGTGGCGATGAGGTTTTTACACGAAGATCCATGGGAGAGACTGGAAACGTTACGTCAAAAGATGCCAAATCTATTATTTCAAATGCTTCTACGCTCATCAAATGCTGTAGGCTATAAAAACTACTCTGATAATTTAATAAAAGAATTTGTTGATAAATCAGCATCTACAGGGATCGATGTCTTCCGTATTTTTGATAGTCTTAACTGGGTTGAAGGAATGAAATTAACGATTGATGCGGTTCGTCAATCAGGAAAAATTGCAGAAGCATCAGTTTGCTATACTGGTGATATATTAGATTCTAGTCGTACGAAATACGACCTAGCATATTACAAAAACGTGGCGAAAGAACTTGAGCAATCTGGTGCACATATCCTTGGAATTAAAGATATGGCAGGGCTATTAAAGCCAGAGGCGGCTTATCAGCTAATTTCTACTTTAAAAGAGACTATTGATATTCCTATCCATCTTCATACACATGACACAAGTGGAAATGGATTGTTCACGTATTCTAGAGCAATCGAAGCTGGGGTGGATATTGTAGATGTGGCGGTATCTTCAATGGCAGGTCTTACATCTCAGCCGAGTGCAAATAGTCTTTATTATGCATTAACTGGTTCCGAACGACAGCCTAATCTTAATGTACAGTCACTAGAGAAGTTAAGTGAGTTCTGGGAAGGTACAAGAAAGTTCTATAATGGCTTTGAAAGTGGAATGAATGCACCTCATACAGAGGTGTATCAGCATGAAATGCCTGGCGGTCAATATAGTAATTTACAGCAACAAGCTAAGGCAGTTGGGTTAAAAAATCGCTGGGATGAAGTTAAGAAAATGTATCGGACTGTAAACGATATGTTTGGTGATGTAGTAAAAGTTACGCCTTCTTCAAAAGTAGTAGGGGATATGGCCTTGTATATGGTTCAAAATAACTTAACTGAAACCGATGTAGTTCAACGTGGTGAAAGTCTAGATTTTCCAGATTCGGTAGTAGAATTTTTTGAGGGACAATTAGGTCAACCATATCAAGGGTTTCCTGAAGAGTTACAAAAGGTTATCTTAAAAGGAAGAAAACCGATTACATGTAGACCAGGAGAGTTGATGGAGCCAGTTAATTTTGAAGAATTAAAAGCTACATTATCTGAATCTCTAGAGAGAGAAGTAACTAGCTATGATTTATTAAGTTATGCACTTTACCCTAAAGTATTTATAGACTTCGAGCGCTTCCGTGAAATGTTTGGAGATTTATCAGTATTAGATACGCCAACATTCTTCTATGGTTTACGCCTTGGTGAAGAAATTGAAATAGAAATTGAACAAGGGAAAACATTAATTGTTAAACTTGTCTCTGTTTCAAAAGCTCATGAGGATGGAAATCGAATTGTTTATTTTGAATTAAATGGACAACCTCGTGAAGTTATAATAAAAGACCAAAATGTAAAAACATCTGTAATTGCGAAACAAAAGGCAGAGAAGGGTAATCCTAATCAAATCGGTGCATCAATGCCGGGAACAGTAGTAAAAGTGCTTGTTGTAAAGGGAGACAAAGTGAAAAAAGGTGATCATCTAATGATTACTGAGGCAATGAAAATGGAAACGACGGTGCAAGCACCGTTTGACGGTGTCATTAAAGGGCTTCATGTATTGAATGGCGAGGCTATTCAAACAGGTGACCTATTAGTTGAATTAGAATCGTAGATAAAATAATTACCTTGATTATAGTCTGATATATTGGAGTGAGAATGGCTAGAGAAAAATAATCATGGTATCCATCTTCATATTTTGTACGGAAATTTAGAGCAATTTCTACAAATGCTTGTTACATCTATATCCAATTTAACGAGAGTGTATTTTAATGAAGATAAGGTAGGTAGGGGAGCAATAAGGGATACAAAGGCTAGAAATTATTTCTCGATAAATAATATAGAAGTTCATAGTTTTTTTGATGCTCATTTAGTTGAACCTGAAAGTGTTGTAAAGAAGGATGGAACACCTTATAAAGTGTTTACTCCTTATTATCGAGACTTTCAGCATATTTAATCCGATTACTCAAGGGAAACGTTTCGATCCAAATGCAGAGTACATTAAGAAATATGTTAAAGAGCTCGAGGATGTTGAACTTAATGCAATTCATTCTCCTAACAATGATGTGAATAGAGGACAATATCCACCCCAGGTTATTGACCATAAAGAACAAAGAGTGAAGGCAATTAATTTATTTAAACACCTAACTGGATAATTGTTCGATAAAATAAAAAGAGTGAAGCAATTGGAAAGTTGCTTCACTCTTTTCTATTGATTTATTAATTTTGTGGCTTTCTAAACAATACCATCGTCAAATAGGATAATGCAGTAAATAATAAGCAAATAAGTAGAGCGTGGAACATTGCAGTTACTAAGGAATTTCCAGTGTAGATAATAGAGATACCACTAATAACTTGTCCTAATACTAGGATGAACGCGATAATACTACCATAAAATAGAGTTAATTCATGTTTGTATTTCTTAATTGTTATTATAAAGAGAACGACAATAAGAATAAACATAACAATTCCGAAGACACGATGCATAAAGTGAGCACCTACAGGACCACTTAAACCAGGGAATAGTTGTCCATTACATAAAGGGAAGTCACCACAAGCAAGAGTAGCGTGTGTATGTTTTACATATGCTCCTGTGTAAATTGCTAAATAACAGTATATAATGACAAAGTAAACATAATTGCGATAGCCTTTACTTACTAGAGGAGCAGGTACTTTTTGTTTTCCATCTTCAAAAGCTAGTACTGTTAATAAAACAACAGTTGCTAGTGATAGGGACGAAATTCCAAAGTGTAGGGCAAGTATTGCACTTGATTGTCCAAATACAACAGCACCAGCGCCTAGTAGACCTTGGAAGATGATAAAGAACACAGCCATAATTGATAAAAATTTTGTTTCGCGGAGATGTGATAACTTTTTCCAAGCCCATATTGCTAGAATGATTACCATTAACCCTAATAATCCGGAAACAACACGATGGCTATACTCAATAATTGTTTCAATTGCAGGAGAAGTAGGGATAACTTCACCGAAACATAAAGGCCAAGAGGCACCGCAACCCTCACCAGAACCCGTTTTGGTGACAAGTGCTCCTTGCATTAGAACAATAAGCATACCGATTGATGTGATTACACCATAAATCTTTAATAATCTGTGCACTATCTTCACCTAACCTTATATAAGAATAAAATTTCTATTACAATAAACTCATAAATTATCTTAAAAATAATAGTGATAAAAGTCAATTTTTGAAGAATGAACTTTTTATGTATACTATTAAATGTGAATAAAATGTGAAACTTATGATTTTGATGAAACTCAGTAGATTTTGATATATAATGTGTTTAGAGTATAGGCATAGGTCTGTTTACTCATAAAAAAATACTTTTCTAGGAAAGAGTTGCAATGTAATCCTATGAAGGGGGTGAGAACTGAATGAACAAAACCAACACTGCGATTGGGGCAACAAACGTAATTAATTCGACAAATACCAGTAATTCCATACAAGTTTCTCAGCAAAAATCATGGAAAGATTACTTAACTCTTGCTAAGATGGGTATAGTCACCTCGAATCTTATTACAACGTTTGCCGGTTTATTTTTAGCAGCAAAGTATACGGGGGTTAGTTTGTCAGATAACTTGCACATTGTTTTATTTGCACTTGTCGGTGCAGCTCTAGTAATGGCAGGTGGATGTACACTAAATAACTTCATTGATAGAGACATCGATCCAATTATGGAGAGAACGAAGGAGAGACCGTCAGTAACTGGCAGGTTCCAACCTAATCAAATTCTTTGGGTAGGCATAATACAATCAGCTCTAGGTATATTACTTCTATATTTAACAACACCTGTTGCTGGATTAATAGGTATAATTGGTTTACTCGTTTATGTCGTTATCTATACTATGTGGCTAAAACGAACTCATTCATTGAACACGATTGCAGGGAGTGTCTCTGGCGCAGTACCCCCACTTATTGGCTGGGCTGCTGTTGATCCAGGTTTGCATACATTCGCATGGGTTTTATTTTTTATTATGTTCCTTTGGCAACCGCCACACTTCTTAGCGTTGGCTATGAAGCGTTGTGAAGAATACCGTGCAGCGGGGATACCTATGTTACCGGTTGTAGCAGGGTTTGAAATAACGAAGAGGCAAATGGTTGTTTATGTGGCTGCTCTCATTCCAGTATCATTAATGTTATACTCATTTGGGATGGTGTACTCAATAATTGCAGCTATTCTTGGAATTGGTTGGTTAATCCTTGGATTTGCAGGGTTCAAAATGAAAGACGATATTAAATGGGCTAGACTCATGTTCGTTTACTCTTTGAACTATTTAACCATTATTTTTGTTCTTATGGTCATTGTCCACATATAGATAGAGTACCTATGAGGGGGATAGTGACTGTAAAATATTAATTAGACAGTAGTGAAAACTACTTAGCGAAAGTGAGGTTTGATTGTCAGATGAAAAATTGGAAAAATGCATGGCGTTTTTTACCGCTCTCACTAGTCGTTTTATTCTTAGCTGGGTGTGGTGAAGAGAACCTAACTGCCCTAGATCCTAAAGGTCCGCAGGCGGCATGGTTATTAGACAATATGATGTTGTCAGTTTATGTCATGACCTTTGTAAGTGTAGTTGTATTTGCAATCTTCTTTATCATTCTTGCAAAGTTCAGAAGAAAACCTGGTGATGATACCTACCCAAAACAGGTAGAAGGGAATCATACACTAGAGATTATTTGGACAGCTATTCCGATTCTATTATTAGCAATCTTAGCTGTACCTACTGTAACAGGTACTTTCATGTTGGCAGATACTGAGCCGGAAGGTGAACATACAGTAGAGATTAAGGTAACAGGTCATCAATTTTGGTGGCAGTTTGATTACGAAGGTGAAGGATTCACTGCTGGTCAAGATGTTTACATTCCAGTTGGTGAGAAGGTAATCTTTGAATTACATGCATCAGATGTTCAGCATTCATTCTGGGTGCCTGCACTTGGTGGTAAAGTCGATAATGTTCCTGGTATTACAAACCACTTATGGTTAATTGCTGATGAGCCAGGAATATACAAGGGTAAATGTGCAGAGCTATGTGGTCCTGAACATGCTCTTATGGATTTTAAAGTAGTTGCTTTAGATCGTCCTGATTATGATGCTTGGGTAGAAGGTATGCTTGCTGCTACTGGAGAGTCAGAAGATACTTTTGCACAACAAGGTTATGAAGTATTCCAAAACAATGGATGTATTGGATGTCATGCTGTTAGTGGAACAGGAACAGCTGCTGGTCCTACATTAACAAATTTTGGAGAGCGTACGGTTGTTGCTGGGTACTTAGAGTACACAGAAGAGAACTTAGAAGCTTGGATTCGTGACCCAGAATCATTGAAGCAAGGTAACAACATGCCAGGTTACCCACAACTTAGTGATGATGACATGGCTGCATTAATTGCATACTTAAATTCACTCAAGGTTCTTGAGTAAAATTTTCTTATAAAAAGGAGGTAAACCAATTGGCTTCTAAAACAGCTCAAAAAAGCGTTTTATGGGACTGGTTAACGACCGTAGACCATAAAAAGATCGCTATAATGTACTTAATAGCTGGTACGCTTTATCTAGTTCAAGCCGGCGTTATGGCTTTACTAATGCGTATTCAACTTATGTACCCTGAAAATACATTCTTAAGTGGTCAAACATTTAATGAATTGGTAACAATGCATGGAACGGTTATGTTATTCTTTGTAGCCGCACCACTATTGTTTGCCTTTATGAACTATATTATTCCGTTACAAATTGGTGCTCGTGACGTAGCATTCCCATTTGTTAACGCACTTGGTTTTTGGATTTATTTCTTTGGTGCTTTACTAACTAGTTTAAGTTGGTTCATGGGTGGAGGAGCAGATGCTGGATGGACTGCTTATGTTCCACTGGCCGGTGGTGATTATGCTGGACTTGGATTAGACTTTTATGTTATCGGTTTACAGGTTGCTGGTATCGGTACATTATTATCAGCTATTAACTTCTTAGTAACAATTGTTAACATGCGTGCTCCTGGTATGACTATGATGCGTTTACCATTGTTCGTCTGGACATCATTCGTATCTTCAATGCTAATTCTATTCGCATTCACACCATTAGCTGCCGGTCTTGCGTTACTAATGCTTGATCGTATTTTCGACGCACAGTATTTCATTCCTGATATGGGTGGTAATGTTGTACTTTGGCAACATATCTTCTGGATTTTTGGTCACCCAGAAGTTTATATCTTAGTTTTACCGGCATTTGGTATTATTTCTGAAGTATTACCAGCTTTCTCAAGAAAGCGTCTATTTGGTTACACAGCAATGGTTTTTGCTACATTAATTATCGCATTCTTAGGATTCATGGTTTGGGCTCACCATATGTTTACAGTTGGTATGGGACCAATCGCGAACTCTATCTTTGCTGTAGCTACAATGACAATTGCTGTACCTACAGGTATTAAGATCTTTAACTGGCTATTCACGATGTGGGGCGGTAAGCTTACATTTAACACAGCAATGTTATTTGCGGCTTCTTTTGTACCAACATTCGTACTTGGTGGGGTAACAGGTGTAATGCTTTCTATGGCACCAGTTGACCACTTATACCATGATACGTATTTCGTAGTAGCTCACTTCCACTACATCATTGTTGGTGGTATCGTTCTAGCAATTTTTGCAGGTTTATTCTATTGGTATCCAAAAATGTTTGGTCACATGCTAAACGAAACTTTAGGTCAGATTTTCTTCTGGACGTTCTATGTTGGATTCCATTTAACATTCTTAATACAGCATTTCTTAGGTTTAATGGGTATGCCACGTCGTGTTTACACGTACTTAGCAGACCAAGGTTTAGACACCTTTAACTTTATTAGTACGATTGGTACGTTCTTAATGGCAATCGCAGTTGTTATTTTAGTTATTAACGTTATTTATTCAGCATTTAAAGGAGAGCGTGTTACAGTTGCAGATCCATGGGATGCTCGTACTTTAGAGTGGGCAACTCCTACACCAGTTCCTGAGTATAACTTTGCACAGACTCCAATCGTTCGTTCTCTAGATCCTCTATTTTATGAGAAAGTTCATGGAGACGGAAAAATGAAGCCAGCTGAGCCGATTGCTCCAATTCATATGCCTAATGGTTCAATTGTTCCATTTATTATGTCTGTTGGATTATTCTTCTTAGGTTTAGGTTTTGTTATGATGAGTCCTTATATGGAAAATCCAATTGTTCCACCAATTGCGGTTATCATTTTTGGTGCTGCTATAACTGTAGGTTCTTTATTAACTCGTTCAATTAAAGAAGACCATGGATATTACATTCCAGTTGAAGAAATTAAAGAGAAGGAGGTAAGCTAACTATGGCAGGACATGTTGATACGTCAAAGGGGCTTCCTTCTCATCCTGAGAGAGCGACGCTCGAAGGTAAAAATAAATTCTTAGGTTTCTGGTTCTTCCTTGGTGGAGAAACAATTCTATTTGCAACATTCTTTGGTACGTATTTAGGACTACGTAATGGTATTGCTGATGGTCCAGCTTCACATGAAATCTTTGCTTTACCACTTGTATTTATCATGACAATGTTACTTTTAACAAGTTCATTAACAAGTGTAATAGCAATGACTGCAATGAAGAAAAATAAGTTTGGGGCTCTAAAGCTTTGGATGTGGATCACAGTTTTACTTGGTTTAGCATTCTTAGGCTTTGAGATTTATGAATTCTATGAGTATGTACATCACTATGGTTTAGGATTCACAACGAGTGCTTTTGCTTCTTCATTCTATACGCTTGTTGGTTTACATGGTGCCCACGTAGCCTTTGGTCTAGGCTGGATTATCACGTTATTAATTCGTTATAACAACAGTGGAATTACATTAACAAATGCACCTAAGTTCTATGTTGCAAGTTTATACTGGCACTTTATCGACGTAGTGTGGGTATTCATCTTCACTGTTGTATATCTTATGGGAGTAGGAGGTTGATCATATGGCAGATAACTTAAGTCAATCATTTTCTAAAAGTGCAATGACGGAAGAAGAAGTGATGAATACGAATAAGGAAATCAAAAAGCAATATGTAGCATTTGCTTTAATGATTTTTCTAACAGTAATTGCGTTTCTAGCTGTCGGAAGCGATATGATACCTGGTTCGTTTGCTATTCCATTTATTCTGTTATTAGCAGTAGTTCAGTTTCTTTTGCAAATGCTTTATTTCATGCATCTTAAAGATAAAGATCATGGGTGGGCAAGTGCATTCATCGTGTCAGGAGTTGTAATTGCAATTCCTACGGTTGCAGCATTAATCCTACTTCTAGGTATTGTAAAATACTAAAAAAGTACAAAAATCCCCTACCAGTTTCGGTGGGGGATTTTAATTATGAAGTTTGAATTATGAATTTTGAAATACTACGTTGTTAACCATATAGTATTGAATGAGAAGAATTCAATAAGTAGCAATTATAGTTTTTTTGAAATTTATTTTACGTTATTAAATGTTCATATTATTGTCGGATAGTTTGCTCTTCAAGCTCGTGTTTGTTAATCTATTTAGTGTATAATATATGTACAAGTTGCCTTTATTGATCAAAACTTTGGAGGGTGAAAAAGATGAAAGAAAATGGTCACGAAGCAATTAGTGAACCTACGTTTAAAAAAAGAAATTATAAACCAATTATTATCATATTAACATTAGTAATAAACGGTCTAGTTGTATTACTTGCTTCATTACCTGGAGTAGAAGGCTTTGATTTATTTGACGTTCGTATACTTCCTCTAATGAATGCTATATTTAATAGTTTTACGTTCCTATTTTTATTATTTGCTCTGATAGCTATAATAAAAAAGAATGTAAATCTTCATAAAAAGTTAATTTATGCCGCCTTTATTACAACAACGTTATTTTTAGTAACATATGTAGGACATCATTTTCTAGCTGAATCTACAGTGTATGGAGGAGAGGGAATACTTCGTTCTATCTACTACTTCATACTAATTACTCATATTGTGTTAGCAGCCGCTATTGTACCATTAGCATTAACTACAGTAGCAAGAGCGTGGAATATGGAAAATGAAAGGCATAGAAAGATTGCACGTTGGACAATGCCTATATGGCTTTATGTAAGCTTAACAGGGGTATTAGTTTATATAATGATATCTCCCTATTATTAAAAGATTACTAAAGAAAAGAACCTCATACAGTTCGTGAGGTTCTTTTCTTATACATATAAAAAGAGGTTGGGACAGAAGTCTTCAATCGAGGATGCAATGGCTACGTTCGCTTCGCGCCTTGAAAGGAGTAACCCATTCCTTTCAAGGCTTTTAAAAGATGTAGCGACCCCGCTAATTACTTCGAGGCTAGGACAAAAGGTCAACACGGTACCTTTTGTCCTAGCCTCTTTTATTTTCTATACTTTAAAATTTAATTTAATTATGCCAGCTTCTTTAGCTGATGTGAATGCGATGACGATTAGAGGTCCGATGATGAAACCAATAATACCAAAAAGCATTAAGCCTAGATACATTGCGATAAGAGTTGCTAATGGTGAAAGACCAATATGTTGTCCCATTACCTTAGGTTCTACTGTACGACGTATGATTAGTAACACTGCTGCTAATATAAATAATTGTGTTGCCATAGCGACATCTCCGGTTAACAGCTGGAAGAGTGCCCAAGGTGCTAGAATTGCTATTGAGCCTATAATAGGTATAAAATCAATTAACCATATGATAAATGCCATTAACAAGGCTACTTCAGGTGCGATTAACAATAGTCCTACAAGTGAAACGAGGAATATAATTATACTAACAAGAAATTGAGCTTTGAAAAAACCAAAAATAACATATGATAAACGAGAAGCCATAAAATTAACTTTATCTGCAGTTTTCTCTGATAAGTAAGAATACATTTGAACCTTCAAGCGAGGAAGCTCTAATAAAAATAAAAACAATGCAATTAGATATACAAGGAACGTTACTAAATACCCGGGAATTTTTGTAATTGCTGAAGTGATATCAGTAATTAAATTCCGATTACTAATTTCTAAACGTAATGAATATAATGTTTGATTTACATGATTGTTGATTTCCCATATTAATTCTGGAGGTAAATCAGCATATGTATGTTCTAAATCTTTCTGAAAATTAAGCCATGCCCTGTTAATATCGTTTATGTACATTGGCAAATTCTCTACTAATTCAATTGATTGGGTTATTACTTTTGTAACAATAAAGTAACCACTTAGCCCAATAAAACATACAAATATAGTGAAGACGATCATAACAGCAATATTACGCTTCATCTTACCTTGCTTGTGTAGTGCATCAACTATTGGTGCAAGGATAAATGCAGTAAATAATGCAAGGATCAGAGGTAATGAAACAGGAAGAATGAAATAACCTGCAATAATTAGTACAATGATAGTTAAAATGACAATAATTGTTTTTTTTGTAAAAATAGTTGACAATTTCAAACCCCTCTCTTAGTAGCTCTGAATCAACTACTTTTATTATAGTATTTTCGATTACCCTTGAACAGGGATAATGTTCGTTTTTCCTTATATGTTATTAATATTTAATAAATTTTATAAAAAGGAGGTTGAATGTTAATGAATAAGCTTATGTTAAGTGGTGGAGAGTTAGTAATTGCTCGTGATGTAATGATAGACTTAGTGTTGCACAGTTTATCATTTTTTTCTCCCTACGTAAAACCTTTTGCTCCACTTGTAAAAAATATTGTCAATATCCATAATAAGACTGTTAAGAATGGTGTTGAGCTGCAAACAGTGGAAAATGAGGGGTTTAAGCTCTACCTCCATTTATCATTTTTATATGGAGAGGATATTGCATTGCGAAGTTTTCAAATACAAAATCAAATTAAAAAAGACCTTGAAGATATGACTGGATTAAGTATACGAGAAGTGAATATAACAGTTGAAAGAGTTCATTTCGATTAATGAATTTTAACATTAGGTTGTTTTTAACTTCTACCAGGCAATATAGGTGGAAGTTTTTTTATTTGTGACAAGATGTTGTCCAGTACTATCGGACAAGTTTTGTTTAATTCAAATATGATATAATCTAAGATATGTTAAGGAGAATTATACTAATGAAATTTCACTGATATAGAGGGGTATAAAAATGAAAAAAAATGTTTATGCAATATTGTTATTATTTACTTTTCTACTTATCCTTAGTGGTTGTGGACAGGACGAAGATAGAACTCCGGTAACAGGTGAAAGAAAAGAAGAGATATCTTCCTTTGTAAATAACTTTAAACAAGAAATGTTAATCGCTCTTAATGAAGATGATTTTAACAGATTAGAACCTTTCTTAATTGTAAATAACCATTTTTATCATTCAGTAAGAAGATATTTGAGTGATGCACAATCTAAAGCAACAAACGCTAAACTACATGACTTCATAGTCGAAAGTGTTGAAGTGAATGATTATGATGAATATTTTGTTAATATTTACGAAAAAATGGAAGTAACAGAAAGACAGTTAGAACCTCAGATAGAAGAATCGAAGCATACTTATGTTATTGTTGAAATAAAAAATCAGTTAAAATTAGTCGAGATACAAGTTCGAAGAGAATAAAAAAAGAGCCGACGGCTCTTTTTTTATTGAACAATTATGTAGAGTTTCGATTACTTTCCTAACTTTTCTTTAAACTGTTCTAATTTTTTCTTGCTTTTGTCTACAATTGCTTTTGGGAAGTCTTCTCCATCATATTCAACCCCATGTGGGTAATAATGTTTACCTAAAATTGGGTCAAGTAGCTTAACTACTGCATCAGATTTAGGGATTTCGCCTTCAACAGCAACACCTTGTACACGAAGGTAATATATTGCATTTTCTACCTGGTCTTCATATTTGTAATCAAATGATACGCGCTCATAATCCCATTGACCAGCATGTACTAACCCTACTGACTCAGCAGCATGTTTAAGTGTTGAGAATTTAACTTCTTCTGAATTAATACCAATATTTTCGAACTTCATTTCTATTCCCTCCTAAGACAGATACCTACTATACTTACCTAATGATAGTATGAAAATTAGGAAGATGCAACGAAATAATATGGAATCTTTATGAAAGTCTTATGTTTACAAAATTTTAGCATGGGAAGAAGAAAAGTGGGCAAGCTATAAAATGCACCACAGGATAAAAAGGAGGCGCTTATAAATGGAACATTTACGCGATGTAATGACTAGTGATGTAGAATTTTGTACTCCAGATGACAATGTTTATGAGGTTGCAGTAAAAATGCAAAATTTAGAGGTTGGTGCGATTCCGATCTGTAAGGAGCAACAATTATTAGGTATGATTACTGACCGTGATATTGTTGTAAGAGGTGTGGCAGAAAAGAAGCCTAATTCAACTCAAGTGACTGAAATTATGAGTGAAAATCTAATTACAGCTTCTCCAGATATGAGTGTGGATGAAGCTGCAAAAATGATGGCTCAAAAGCAAATCCGTCGTTTACCAGTTGTTGAAAATAACAAATTGGTAGGGATTGTTGCTTTAGGTGACCTTGCTGTACATCAAGGTACTTCTGATGAGGCAGGCTTTGCTTTAAGTGAGATTTCTGAACGTCCGGAAGTCCACCATTAATTTAATGTTCTTATCAGAACTTTCTCTCTAAAAATTTAAGAGGTTGTTCCAATTTTGGAGCAACCTCTTTTTTGTGTTGAAAAAAATATATATGACCATAACCTCTATATTCGACATTGTTGCCAATTGATGGCGATATTTTACGATAATGGGGTGAAGGAGAATTGAGGCAATTGCAGAAGAATGTAAAGAGAGACAATAGTGTTTGTTGAGAGGAGTCAGTTATGAAACGAATTGGTTGTGGTTTCCTTATAATGGTGCTTATTCTATTCTTTTTAGTAGCAGAATTCTTACCTGATGAGGCAGCAAGGATATTAAGTAATAACCCTTTTGAGAGTGGTAGTTCTACGACAATAGAAGATGGGACTCATAATAAAGGCATAGTTTTAAACCAAGAAGAAAGTGATGATAAGAAAGAAGAGATTTTTAATACTGATTCTCTTTTGTACTATATCGGTAAGGGGGAAGGAGATGTGCTTGCTAACTTTGGCGAGCCAGTACGTAAAGATCCATCAGCTTACGGCTATATATGGTGGGTATATGATAGTGATGATAGGTATGTTCAAATAGGGATAGAGTCAGGACAGGTTGTGACGGCAATCGGAATGGGAGAAAATGTTGTTATCGAGCCTTTTACTATTGGAAGTGATTATCATAACTTACTATCACAGTATCAGTTTGAAGAACAGGTATCACTAAGTAAAGGTACTAATTCCTATCGTTTCGAATTATCAGCCGAGGAGCTTCGGTCTAGGCCGCTAATTGAATATGAAGATAAGTGGGTTCAATTATATTTTGATACTTTTACAAATAAATTGAGTAGTATTCGTATTCTTGATCGCGAAACACTACTAGTAAAACGACCTTATTCTATGACATATCGAGGGAGTATCCCTGAGCCACCTACACTCTCAGCCGATGTTTGGAAGGCTGTAGAGGCTGGAGCAGCTAGACAGATTTTAGATATGACGAATATGATAAGAGTGCGCCATCAGTTAAATAGGCTAGAGTGGGATCGTGAGGTTTCCGATGTAGCCTACCTTCATAGTGAAGATATGAGTACGAACCAATACTTTTCACATACGTCACCACAATTTGGCCAACTAAAAGATAGACTAGAAAGAAATGATGTTTTATTCCAGCTTGCAGGTGAAAATATTGCAGCACAATATGTAGATTCTCTTGCAGCAGTAGAAGGGTGGCTAAATAGTGAAGGGCATAGAGTAAACTTATTAAATGATGAATTTACCCACTTAGGGGTGGGAATCTATGAAAAATACTATACACAAAATTTTATTACTCCATGGAATGCATTTGACTAAAAAATTTGTTCTAATCAATTAAAATATGACATCTACTGTTAATGAAGACCTGAGTACAACAACATGATAAACGTCTAGGAGGTAGGTCATGAAAAATCCCGGTTTAGCAGCGGTGTTAAGTTTTTTCTTTGCAGGGTTAGGACAAATTTATAACGGTCAAATTGGAAAGGGAATTGCATTCATTGTTGCTTATTTTATTTCTGCTTTATTAATGTTTGTAATTATTGGATTTATTACAACACCAATTCTTTGGATTTGGGGAATGATTGATGCCCATAAACAAGCTGAGGCTATTAATGCGGAGGTAGCTAGTAGAGCAAATGGATGATAGAAATAGAGCTACTGTAAAGAATCCTTTACGGTAGCTCTTATTTTATTACTATACGATTCGCTAAAAATGTATCGCCTTCCCACTTTCCATAACAACGAAGATAATCTCCTTGCTTAGACTGAATAGGCGCTTGGTCTGTTTCTGCGGGCTTCTTGTAGTGCACAGTTGTTTGTTTATGTTGGTCAATTAGTATTATTTCACTATACCATATAAAATAATGATGATAGAATCGTCTCTTTTCTAGAAAAAATCGATTTACTTTCCCTTCTACGAAAGTCTCTTCTTCTGATTCCTTTAAAGAATACCAACTTTCTACATGCTTTTTTCGTTCTTTTTTAGAAATTAAGAAAAACATAAAAAATAGGATTGGAATAACGATTGCAGCAACCAACAAACAATCCTCTCCTTACGAAATTTTTTATTAATAGACATAAATAAAGTCAATGTTAGCGGTTTTTATTGATAATTACAAATGACCCAGAGCCACTCGCAACAATCTTGCCTTCATCAGAATATACTTTAGCCTCTGTTACACAAAGTCTTTTTCCTTGATTTAATAATGTCGCCACACAGCGTAAATAATCTCCCACACCTGGTTTAATGTAATGAATATTGATTTCACTAGTGACAACGGCTTGATCGGACGGTAGTTTCTTACTTACTAACGAACCCATGGCTGTATCGATAAGGGTTGCAGTAATACCACCATGTGCCATGTTAACAACATTTTTAATGACTGGCTGAATAGGAATGACGATTTCATAATCTCCATTTTCAAGGTAAAGGGACGACATTTGTGTTATCGCATTAATATAAGTTTCATACTCTCCGTCTTTCTTTTTCATTATTCCTGTTACTAGTGAATCAAGAACATCTACTTCTTCATGATTAGCCTCTTGTAAGTATTGTTCTACTTTTTGTAAAATTGCTTTCCTTTTATTAGGTTCCATAACTTTTCCTCCTGAAGTACTTATCACCATTTTAGCAAGAGTTTCCACCAAAGGGCAAATAAGAGGAAAAGTAGAAGACAAAACAAAAAAATCTTTTTCAAACAAAATTGGGCGAACAAATCAATGGGCACTTTTGTATGATGTAATGAAGAGCCGTGTTAGTACTAGGAGGGGAAAGTATGAAAAGGAAAAGTAATTTACATCCTTCTGTTCAACAGTTTAAGCAGTTCGTTAAAAGTCATCCGGAATTGGTTAAAGAGGTCAGACAAAATCGAAAGACATGGCAGGAATTATTTGAGGAATGGACATTATTAGGAGAAGAACATGATATGTGGGAGCAATATAAAATAAAAGATAATGATCAAGATTCTGAGACTATGTCTGAATCGACAGAGGAAGCTACTAATGAAACAAATAACCCTGGTCAAAGTGAATCGTTATCAAATTTATTAGGACTGATAAAAAATATTAACTTTAACGATCTGCAACACCATCTCTCACAATTTAGTGGAGTACTTGGAAACGTTCAAAGCTTAATGCAGATGTTCAGCCAAGGTAACCAAGGGCAACAACAGCAACAACAGCAACAACAGCAACAATCACAACAAACCCAAGAAAATCCACAGCAAGAGCAACAGAATCAACAAGACCACCCTTTTTCATTTCGAGGTCACTAAATTAGAAGGATGGTGAACTAAATGAGAAAAGAAGTGCAATATTTTCTAAATAGTCAACCTGAATTGAAACAATATATAAGACAGCACCCGTATTGGTATCGACGTTTAGGTAGGGAACCTTATTTGATTGAAACGTTAAAAAAAGAGGCGGATCAGTTCTATGGTCGAACGTTTCCTCAGCGTATTGAGAAATTTCAGGGGAATCTACAACTTGCAATGATGTTATTACAAATGTTAAAGAGTGACGGAACTCAAGGTGCTCCAGACCATTCAGGGCAAGCACAAGAGCAGGGTTCATAGCCAAGTTGAATTCCTTGGCTATGAATTCTTATAATTGTATAACTTAATTACCTGTAATTACTGTAACTGAAAAAAATGGATAGTAGATATAATGGTTGCTCAAACTAGTAAAAGAATTTTTTATGAGAAAAGTAAGGAGGGTGTCGTATGAAACGTATATGTTCAATTATAGTAGTCGGTTCATTACTGTTCGGAAGTGGACAAGCTTTCGGTTGTGAAAAACTAGAGGATGAATCATTAAAATCTGTTCAAGTAGAATCACTTCACCGTCAACAAGCGATTGAAGTTTCGGTAGAAAAGAAAGAGCGTTCTTTGAAGGTTAACCATCAAGTGAAGGGTAAAGATGTGTACATTGAGTGCATAGTGAATGACTTCAGCTTCTCAAAGGATAATGCAGGTAAATTGCACAACGAGGGAGAAGGTCATCTTCAGCTGTATGTAGATGGACAAAAAGTTGATTCGATTTATCAAGCAGCATTTATTGTGAAAGGTCTTCCGCAAGGTAATCATGAAATAAAGGTAGAATTGGTGAGAAATAATCATGAGCCTTACGGAATAGAGGAAGAGTTTACTGTGTCGATTCCGTAGTATTATTTTGATATGTTTTTAGAAGAAATTCATGGACTTTCTTTTCAACTGAAATACCGGATTGTTGGAATCCTTGATTTCCAAACAAAATATTGAACTCGAGAATGTAAATGCGGTCATTAACAAAAACAAGGTCAAAGCCTGCGTGGTTAACGCCTAGAGCGGTAGCTACCTTTGTTACAACTTCATTGGCCTCTTCTGGAATATCGTCAAATGAAATACGGGCACCTTGTGCGACATTATTTTTAAAATCAGTTCTTTCGTTAATTCGCCAATATGAAGAAATGACTTCATCTCCAACAAAGCAAACTCGTAAATCACGGTCAATTGGTAGGTATTCTTGAACGTAAAGGTATGGGTTATTCTCAACATACTCAGTAAATTGCTGATGATTTTCAATTAAGAAAACCCCTTTACCCATTGAATTTCTAATTTCCTTTGCTACAAAGGGGAATGGCAATGTTGATAATACTTTGTTAATGTTATCATCATTTCTTCCAAGGATCATTGTTTGTGGCACATGCTCTGGACATACGCTCCAAAGAGCACGTGTCACTTCGATTTTATTAAAGCCCATCTGAATGGATTGAATACTAGGATAAATATTTTTTTTCATACCATACACGAGGGCATTGACTTGCCAATTTTCAGGAAATAGGCAAACATCTGCTTCACTTATTTTTTCACGTTCTTCAAACATATGTTCAGGTTTTACATACTTTATATTAGGAATACCAATTGTTCTGAAAGGATTAAATGTTAATAAATTCATGTCAAACACCTTCTTTGAGTTTAATTAGTTTTACCCTTTCCAAAAGGAAGGATTATTACTGTCAAGATAACGAGGTAATATTATGCATTATGCCAAAAAGAATTATAGGTTCAATATAGGAGAAAGTCAACGAAAAAAAGAGCACACGTGAGATACAATGAGGTGATTAAAATGGACGTACGATTTGGTTATGTAGCAATGAGCGAACAATTGCAAAATGCCTCACCATCCCAAACAATGACAGCAACCCAATTTGAAAAAATTCCAGATCGAACGAGGGCATTAAAAAAATTAGAGGAAATTGCAATCTCTAACTTAGAAAATTGTCTTCGCCTTCTTAAGCATAATGTAGCTCATGATATTTATTTCTTCAGGCTTTCATCAAGACTTGTTCCACTTGTCAATCACTCATTAACAGAGGGGTGGAAGTATGAGAGAGCGATACTACCTATGCTACGAGCTATCGGAGAGTTTGTTCAAAAGAATCAAATGAGAATTGGATTCCACCCCGATCATTTTGTTGTTTTAAATTCAGGAAACGATGATATCTTACAGCGCTCTCTGCAAACTCTTCTTTATCACTATAAACTACTTAAAGGAATGCAGATTGATCCAACACATCGATGTGTACTTCATATAGGAGGGAAGAAGGAAGGAAAGATTTCGGGACTAGAAACTTTTGTTGAGAATTTTTCTACGATACCTGAGCAAATTCAAAGAATGCTCATTCTTGAGAATGACGATACAGTGTATGACCTTGAGGATACTCTTTATTTAGGTGAAAAATTAGGGGTTCCTGTAGTCCTAGATTTGCATCATCATGAACTGAATCATTCTACAATGTTAACTCGTGAATTGTGGATTCGTGTTTTATCAACGTGGAAGGATAGTCCGTTACCTGTAAAAATACATATATCAAGTCCAATGGAAGGGCCTGATGATAAACGACACCATAACTTTATCGAACCGAATAGACTACTTGAATTTCTTAGCATGGCAGAGGGGAGTTGTGAGCAAATTGATATAATGATTGAAGCAAAGAAGAAGGATGAAGCATTATTTCAGCTCATGAATGAGTTAAAAGAAAAACATAACTGCACGTTCAAATCCGAGGCTAGTTTGGTGTATCACTCAAGCTATTAGAGGAATTAACAACACACTTATATTAGAAACTATTTCGTGTTATAATGATGTAGGAGGTGTATTGAATGTCTCTTACAGCGACATCCACTGACGTATTATCAGAAACGGATATGCTTAGTCAGATGGTTATTCAATCCGAGTTGTTTTATAATTATCAAGCAAAAAAAAGAGAATTACAACAAGACGAAGAAGCTCAGTCTCTTATTCGTCAATTTCAATATATAAAAGACCAATACGAAGATGCTCAGCGGTTTGGGAAATATCATCCAGACTACTTAAAAATCGTTACTGAAACGAGAGAGTTAAAACGTGAGGTTGATTTACAACCTTCTGTTGCTGCATTTAAAAAGGCAGAAAAAGAGCTAGAGGACATATTAATTGAAATAAGTACACTAATTGCTCACTCCGTTTCAAAAACAATCAAAGTCCCTACAGGAAATCCATACTTCGATAGTATGTCGTGTAGTGGGGGATGTAGTACAGGTGGAAGCTGTGGATGCGGTTAAGGGAATTATGAGTTCTGAGTTATTAATTATGAATGGATATAGTATAGACAAAAGGCAATCACCTGGTGATTGCTTTTTGTCTTCCTATCCGTAAATTATCACTCATAATTCATAATTTAAATCTATTCTCTGTATTGCTACGGAAAACATGATATCCGCTTACTGACACTCCGAGAATTACTTTGAATGATTTGCAGAAATAATGGAGAACCTTCAGGAACATCATCTTCATCGATTGTTTTCATGTACTCACCTACATAATTGTATTTTATTTTATTATACAAAATCTAAATATTTGTTGCACGATAATTGTATTAATATTTTAGTTGTTTACCTCAGTATTGCTCCAATAATAGGAACGTGCTAGACTGAGAATACAATGTTTATGAGCAAAGGAGAAACATATATGGTCGATATGAATCGTCAAGGCGTAGCTGTTTGGTTGCACTCACTTAAATATGCGCGTCAGTTAAGGAAGTTTGGAAATGTCCATTATATTTCAAAGAAAATGAAGTATGTCGTTTTATATTGCAACCAAGATACGATTGATGACACAATTCAGCGTTTAAATTCACTTCATTTTGTTAAAGAGGTTGAGATTTCTATGCGACCGTTTATTAAAACCGAATATCAAAATGCTAAGCCAGATAAGGCTAAAGAATACGATTATAGAATGGGAATATAAGAAAAGGAGTTGAATATCAACTCCTTTTTTTCGTGGAAAGGTATTTAAAAGTAATTTGTTAATGAAATTATTGGTCAATAAAACATAATATTAAGGATCTATCTCAAGTTTTCTAATTAACCATTAACCATTGCCAATTAATAAATTAGCCATAAGAGTGTGTTTATTGAAGTTATAGATGGATACCACAGGAATTTAGTTAATAAATGCCCATTTCTCTCAGTTGAATATTTCGGTTAGCGAAATATATAATGAATATACTGAAAGGGATGGGGAAAATGAACAATCAATGGAAACGAAATTTATTCATCCTTGTAATTTGTCAATTTTTAGTAATGGGTGCAATGACGATGATTATTCCGTTTTTGCCCTTGTATTTACAAGAGTTAGGTGTCACTGAACCGAAACAAGTTAGTTTGTGGGCGGGAATTATTTTTGGAGCAAATTTCTTAACTGCTTTTTTATTTTCACCTTTCTGGGGCCGTTTGGCTGATAAGTACGGTCGAAAATCAATGATTTTACGATCAGGGTTTGGGATGGCTCTTGTTATAACATTAACTGGTTTTGCAGTTGGTCCTTGGTCTTTATTATTATTACGTTTACTTAATGGTGTTATTTCAGGTTTTATCCCAGCGTCAATAGGTTTGATCTCAACGAATACACCGAAGGAAAGAGTTGGTTATGCCTTGGGGGTACTTCAATCAGGTGCAGTAGCAGGAGGTATTTGTGGACCATTACTAGGTGGATTAATGGCTCAATCACTAGGGTATCGAGGGATTTTCTATGTGACAGGAATATTTATTTTGCTAGCAGCATTTGTCGTGCTTTTCTTTGTAAAAGAAGATTTTACCCCTGTGGAGCAAAAGGAAAAAACAAATGCTTTTGAAGATTTTAAAAAAGTGACAGCACATGCACCTGTTCTTTCACTTTACATGGTTGTGTTTTTCATCCAACTGGCAATCATGGGAGTCAATCCGTTACTTTCTTTATTTGTTCAAGAACTGACAACAGGACAAAATGTTGCTTTATATGCTGGTTTAGCTATTTCTGTCATGGGATTTGCAAATATGCTTTCATCTCCACAACTAGGAAAGATAAGTGATAAAAAGGGTGCTCAGCATGTCCTTATCTACTCATTACTTGGAGTTGCTCTATTTACAATTCCTCAAGCTTTTGTAACAGAGTTTTGGCAATTAATATCTCTAAGGTTTTTGGTTGGTTTATGTTTAGGAGGCTTACTTCCAGCAGTTAATACGTTAATACATCATCATTCCCCAAAAGGAATGGAAAGTCGAACATATGGATTTTCTAATAGTGCGATGTATTTAGGCACGATGTTAGGTCCAATTATTGGTGGCTTTATTGTTTCTTCTGTAGATATTCGAGCAATCTTTTTCTTTTCAAGTTTTTTCTTACTACTAAACGTATTTCTAGTGAAAACAAAAATACTACCTGCTACGAAAAAAGATAAAGTTTTACACGAACAAAAAATGGCTTCTTCTCACAAATGAGTTGATGCCATTTTTTGTTCCTATGACTGTACTAAGACAGCGGTGGGATATAATTATTAGTACGCAATACACCAATTACATATTGATAGTATAGGTCTGTCTCACCAAAAGTATCAGAAGACTTTAAATCTAATGGTATTACTTTTTTATTAAGACTAGTAGCCATTTCTGAAAATAAGTCATATCGTTTATTTGCTTTCCATTCTGGATTGGGAATACCTTCTCTACAGATGTAAAGTGGCATAAAATTACCGTCGCCTGCTGGTTTTAAGATGATAACAAGAGAGGACATCTGTCTGTCGTTGATTATTGTATCAAATCTCATTAAATGAAGTAGTCTATTTTTATTTGTTTTCGCTAGTTCAACTATTTCATAAATATCGGAATAGCCTTGTCCTAATTCAATAAAACGTTGGATCATCTAACAACGCTCCTTTAAGATATTCTAATACCAATAATTACTCTAGCACTCCTATGTGAAATTGTCGAATTAGTTTACTGTGAAATTCTAAAAAATAAAAAAACCTCGTAGGCAAGTCAGCCTACGAGGTGCCCTACAACATACTATGTATGTACAAGGCTATGGGAGAGGAGAAACCGGAGGAAGAACTTATGGGGAAACGTAAGCCTTCTCCGCGGTTGTCGCAACATTGAATCAATGTTGCTAGTCATAGTATGACCATCAGATATAGTTCTATACATACAAACACGAAAAAAATCAAAATAGAAGATAATTCGACGTTCTACTTTATTAATTGTTTTCCATTCTCAAGAGAAAGAGTGTTTAAAAATTATACTATTTGAAATATTTTATTTTCTGATAAAATAATCAAGTATGTATTTTAGGTATTTCATTGAAGAATGTTCATGTTTTTGCCAAATTTGTGATAGGATAAAGGAAAGTAGAATTGTGTCGTTTACCTAGTAAGCGAAATTAGAGAGAAAGAATGGTGGCTAAGTTGCGTGTAGTTTCAGGTGAGAAAAAGGGAATGCCCTTAAAGGCTGTTCCAGGATCGTCTACCCGACCAACTACTGATAAGGTGAAAGAGTCTATTTTTAATATGATTGGTCCTTATTTTGATGGTGGGATGGCATTAGACTTATATGGTGGCAGTGGTGGCCTTGGTATAGAGGTTTTAAGTCGTGGTGCCGATAAAGTTATTTTTGTTGACCAAAATAAAAAGGCAATTGATACCATTAAAGAAAATGTTAATCAATGTAAATATAATGATAAGGTAGAAATATATCGTAATGATGCAAGTAGAGCATTGAAAGCGTTAATAAAAAGGGAAGTTAGTTTTTCTTATATTTTCTTAGACCCACCATATGCGAAGCAACAATTGGCATCTGAAATTAGCATTATATCTGACCATGGACTTCTTGAAGAGAATGGTGTTATTGTTACAGAACATGATGCTTCTGTTCAGTTACCGGAGAAAGTAGGTTCAGCCATCTGTATAAGAAAAGAAACATATGGCGATACAACGATATCAATTTTTAAAAATGAATAGAACGATGAAAGACAAATCATACAGAAGATGAAGGAGGAGAAATGAATGGAAAAAATAGCTGTTTGTCCAGGCAGTTTTGACCCTGTAACGTATGGTCATTTAGACATCATTACTAGGGGAGCAAAGATATTTGATAAAGTAATTGTAGCAGTACTACATAACCGAAATAAAGTTCCTCTATTTTCAGTTGAAGAACGGGTTGAATTATTAAAAGAAGTGACAGGTCACCTTGATAATGTCGTTGTTGATTCGTTTAATGGTTTATTAATTGATTATGTTAAAGCTCAAAAGGCGAAAACAATTATTAGAGGTTTACGTGCTGTTTCTGATTTTGAATATGAAATGCAGGCTGCATCGATTAACAGGAAACTTGATTCGGATGTAGAAACATTTTTTATGATGACTAATAATCAATATTCCTATTTAAGTTCAAGTATTGTAAAAGAAGTTGCAAAGTACCAAGCAAATGTATCAGATATTGTTCCTGATGCGGTAGAGCTGGCATTACGAGGTAAGTTTAATCAAGCTGAATAAGAAAAAATCCATTTCTCAATTTGCTGAGAGATGGATTTCTTTGTTTTCTAAGGAAATTACCAAGACAATGCTTTTCTAGAACGTAAAAGGATGTACATAATAAGAGTGAATAAAGTTATAATTCCCCCATATTGGAGTAGTAATTGCCAACCATAAGATATCCATGACCAGGAGTTATCTTGTAAAAAGACTGGAATTGCTTTTGTCCCTTCAATAGATAACTGTTGGTTTAAGTATAATGGTTTCCATAGTAGGAGAGCGAATCCAGCTGCAAAAAAACCATGGAAAATTCGAGCAATAAAGAATGGTTTGAACCTAATATCTGTTTCTCCTAATATACTAGCAACCTGTGCTTGAACGGAAAAACCACTAAAAGCAAGTATAAAAGATGTAATGATTACTTGCTGTAGTAGTGTTGCGCTTTCTGTTTCGCTCGCCATTTGTCCACCAAGAGTTATTTCAAACATTCCCGAAATTAAAGGGAGACTTAATGAACTAGGGAGTTGGAAAAAGGCAAGAATAATAGATAAAACAGTTGACAATATTGCTGCAATCCCTACTAAACTTAATACATTATTTAAAACAGAAAATAAAACTATAAAGCCACCAACCTTTAGGAGTGTATGAACAGAGGACTGTACAGCATCACCTAATAATTGTCCAATCGCTCTTCCGTCTTTAATCCTTTCTTGGTGGAGTTGTTTAAGGGCACCCTTAATAGTTACTTTATTTTTGTTATTTTGTTTGTTGTTTTCCTCTTCTAAGTCACCGATACCATGAAACCTCATCATAATTCCTACACATATATTGCCAAGGTAATGTGCTAAAGCAAGTACAATTCCTAGCGTCGCATTATGAAAGAACCCAATGGCAATTGCACCAAAAATAAACAATGGGTTAGAAGAGTTCGTAAATGAAACTAGCCGTTCAGCTTCAATTCTTGTGAGTTTCTTCTCCTGGCGTAGTCTAGCTGTTAACTTTGCACCTGCTGGGTAGCCAGAAGCAAGCCCCATGGCCCATACAAATCCACCTACACCGGGCACTCTGAAAACAGGGCGCATTAATGGTTCTAGTAAGGCTCCTAGAAATGTAACGACACCAAAACCGATTAATAACTCGGAAACTATGAAAAAAGGTAGCAAAGATGGAAATACAACGTCCCACCACATTGACATTCCTCTCATAGAAGCTTCAAAGGATTCCTTAGGAAATATCATTAATGAGGCTGCGAAGCCTGTTGCAAGCATTGCTAAGGTAATTGTTTTAATGAAAGAAGCATTCAATGGCTTGCCTCCTTTAGTAGTATAGAGGGTGTTCAAATAGAGATAGACTGTTTACACGAATTCTAGGTGTATGTAGGTTATAGTTTTATTCGTTTGAAGACAATGGTTCGGTACGCTACTTGTCAAACTGCTTGTTATTTGACTTCAATGCAAAGTAGCGACTCCGTACATTGCTTCTAAGAAAAGCCAATTGTGCCGATTCTCTTATACAAACATGTCCCATTATTCAATATACGTCTAAGAGTTTGATTTAGACCATATGATTGAAAACAAGGATCGGAAGCCTTAAGATAGGAGTTGATTATTTTTGACTAAACCAAAAATTGGATTAGCTTTAGGAGCGGGTGGAGCAAGAGGCTTCGCTCATGTTGGCGTCTTAAAGGCGTTAGAGGAAGAAAATATACCGATAGATTATATAGCAGGAAGTAGTATGGGTTCTCTAGTCGGTGCAATTTATGGCTCAGGACAAACAATCGAGAATCTTATAAAATTTGCTACGTTATTTAGAAGAAAGTATTACTTAGATTTGACTGTCCCTAAAATGGGATTTGTATCAGGTAAAAAAGTAAAGGAATTAATAAAGATCTTATCGAAAGGTAAATCAATTGAAGAACTATCACCAAACTTATCTATTGTAGCAACTGATTTGCTAAATGGAGAACGGGTTGTTTTTACAAAAGGTCCAGTTGCTCCTGCTGTAAGAGCAAGTATATCAATTCCTGGTATTTTTGTTCCTGAAAAAGTTGATGGGCGATTATTAATCGACGGTGGGGTTGTTGATAAAGTGCCAGTTTCAACAGTTAGACAAATGGGTGCCGATATTACAATAGGAGTCGATGTGAGTTACTTTCAAGTAGAGCCTGAAATTAATACTATTTATGATGTGATTCTACAAAGCATGGATATTATGGAAAGGGAAATGGGGCGTTATCGAGAAATTGATGCAGATGTCATGATTCGTCCTATGATTAAGCAAAGCAAGTCACTTGTTTTCACGAATGTAGAAGAGTACATTGAACTAGGAAGCCAAGAAACAAAAAATCAAATTTCATCTATAAAGCAAGCAATTGAAGACTGGAAGGAGAAAATTAATGAGTAGTGAAAAAAAGTTTCCTCGAAAACGATGGTTTATTTTAGTAGCAGTTTTATTGTTTTTGCATTTCTATCAATTACCTTATTTTTATACAGAGCCTGGAGATTCAAGGATTTTAGCAGCCTATGTAGAAGTAGAGGATGGTTATGAGGACCAAGGTTCATTCATGTTAACGACTGTAAAGATGGGGAAAGCTAATACATTTTTCTACGTCTGGTCACAGTTTAGTGATTTTCGTTTGTTAATACCAGAAGACCATATGATAGGTCCAGATGAAACGGATGATGATTATTTTCATCGTCAAAGAATGATGATGACAAGCTCACAAGAGGCAGCGAAGATTATAGCTTATAAAAAAGCTGGCAAAACAGTTATGTTTGATCATCGTGGCGTATTAGTTATGTCATTTATTGATGGCATGCCGGCAGCAAAGATTCTACAGCCAGAAGATAGAATTATCGCTGTTGAAGGAGTTCCAATAACGACAGTGACGGAATTAAATCAACGGGTCGGACATAAAGAAGCGGGTGAGGAAGTGATGTTAACGGTAGATCGTGACGGGGAAGAATTACAGCTTTCAGTTCCAATTGCTCAGTTCCCTGATGAACTAGGCGGAGAAGATGGTCGAGCTGGACTGGGGATTATGTATCCTGTTGCGGATCGTGATGTTACATACGAGCCTAACGTGTCTATCGATACAGAAAAAATCGGAGGTCCTTCAGCCGGGCTTATGTTTTCCCTTGAAGTTTATAATCGTTTAGTTGAGGAGGACATTACGAAAGGCTATCAAATTGCAGGTACGGGAACAATTGATGAGGATGGTTATGTTGGTAGAATTGGTGGAGTGAAACAAAAGGTCGTAGCAGCTCATAATGCGAGTGTGGATATCTTTTTTGCTCCAAAAGAAGAGGGAAGAGAGGATTCAAACTACGTAGACGCCCTTAAAGCAGCAGAACAGATTGGAACATCAATGAAGATAGTTGGAGTTAATACATTTGATGAAGCACTTGCGTACTTGGAGAAACAACTTTAATTTAATGATTAATGGTTAATTGACAATGGTCAATTGGAATGGTTATTAATTATCAATTAACCATTAACAATTACCAATTAAAATAAGCGTAAAGTCTATCCCAAAAAGACTTTACGCTTATTTTTTTAGGTTCTAATTGGAGGTGTTGCATGTTCTTCGGCTAGTTTTTGTGCTTGGATTGATATTGGATAACCCATTGCATAGCAAGCTGCAGCTCTTTTGTCTAGGTCAAGCATAGGGTGTTTGTAGGATGCTAGACGACTAATGATAGGAGTATTAATATTTTTTTTTCTTTGTCGTAAATACTGCTGTCCACTCTCGTTCATTCCTAATAGGCGTATATATGGTGGTCTTTTATGATTTGATGTAAGATTGTGTATCTCGCTTTTTTTCGTATTTGTTAAAATATGTAGACAGTATCGCTGTAATCGGTTCCAAGTGTACCGCTTAGTTTTTATAGATTCCATAAATTCCTTAAAGTTATTAGCGCTAGATATAAGTTTACGAATTCGATATTCAAGCCCTTCTTCACCTTCATAGATCTCTCTTAGCTCAGTTTCTGACATTGATAAAATTCTATATTTCAGTAATGGAAAGTATTGCTCCCACGTATGAAATATACCAACTTCTTTTTTGTATTGTGTTAATACGTTATATGTCGGTTCAGGAATGACATGTTTAATTGCATCTAAGTTTCCATTTTCCTCAACTAGGGCTTTACGTATGCTTGTGGCACTTGCAATCGATTCACTAGAAAAGGTTTCGTCATGATAATTTGCACTTTTTCTAGCAACAGTGTATGCCTTTATTGAGCTATTCAGCTTTTGAATCGATTGGACATAATGGTAACCAAGAATATTATTTGGAAGGGACAAGTCGAGCATCGATTCAGAAGGGGAGAGGGATTCAAATGCAAGAGAACATGATTTAGGATAACTATTTCCTTCTGCTAAAAATTGTTGAATTTCATGATTGAATCGATCTTCATTTAATTGTAAAAAAGTGACTAATTGAGTAAATGGTTCAACTGTACCTTCTTCACTTCCAAAACAGATGTAATCAACACCAATTGAATCTAACAAGGAAACAGACCCATACGCAAAAGTTTCTGCTTTTTGGGTTGAATAGGCATACGGAAGCTCAATGACAAGATCAGCTCCATTATTTAGAGCCATTTTCGTTCTTGCCCATTTTGAAACGAGAGCAGGCTCACCGCGTTGCAAAAAATAACCGCTCATTACGGCTACAACAATGTCGGCGTTCGTACTATCTTGTGCTGATTGGAGATGGAATAGATGACCGTTATGAAATGGGTTGTACTCAACAACAACACCAACAGATTTCATTCGAAACTTCACCACCAAGTATAAATTTTTTCTAGTTCCATTTATTACATAAAAAAAAGTAAGAAGCAATCTTTAAGATATATTCCATTGAAATCTTGTGTTTTCTAATAGAAAAATGTTAAAGTAAATACTCGAAACCACTTCTTTTATGTGTAAAGAAGAAAGGTTGACAAATAATAAAGGTGAAGATATAATTACTCTTGTTGCCTTGAGGTGATGACAATGAAATGGACAATTCAACAAATTAATGCTCAAAAGCATAGGGGATTTACATTTGACGAAACATTGGATTTAAGTGAGTTAAAAGAACAAGACCCTCAAATACGTGCAGTTTCACCTGTTCGTGTAAAAGGTCAGGCTCTTTTTTCAGGAGATGTGATAACATTTCCGGTTGAAATTCAAGGAACATTAACCCTTCCTTGTTCAAGAACACTTACTGATGTGGAACTACCCTTTGATATGCAAGTAAGTGAACGTTTTGTTGTAAACAATTCTTGGATGACATCGGAAGATTCAAATGATGAAATTCATGTTGTTGAAGGAGATGTAATTGATTTACTTCCTTATATTAAGGAAAACATTCTATTACAAATTCCGCTACAAATATTCAGTGACACGGACGAAGAAAATGCTGAAGCTCCTCCGGTAGGAAACGGCTGGGAAATTGTTACTGAGGAAGAGCAGAAGGATAAAATTGATCCGAGATTAGCAGACCTAGGAAAGTTTTTTGGAAAGTAATGGTAAAAAATCGAAGTACCGGCTTATTCCGGCCTTCATTTTTATAGGTCAGATTTAAAATGACCGCCCAACTCCTTTTTGATAGGTTTACTATTTTATAAGGGGTTTGAACATATTTATATCTTGTAAGGAGGTGGGAATGATGGCAGTACCTTTTAGAAAGACTTCAAAAGAAAAGAAAAGAAAACGTCGTACTCACTACAAATTGGCAGTACCTGGTATGGTAAAATGCCCTGAGTGTGGAGAATTAAAGATGTCTCACCGTGTTTGTAAAGAGTGTGGATCATACAAAGGACAAGACGTACTAAACAAATAATAAGTACAATAAACAGAGTTACTCATGATATGGGTAACTCTGTTTTTATTTCATAGGTTATTCCTACTTTGATGGAAGAGGTTTTCTCTTTATTTCTGTCGAATAATTTAGACAACAGAAAAGGGGGATACATATGGGTAAAGTGGAGTTAACGAGAGAGTCAGGAATTGCATGGGTAACATTAAATCGTCCTGATAAGCGAAATGCGATTGATTTTGAAGTGATGGAGCTATTACATCAGGTATTAACTGAGGTAGAAGAGAATGATGATGATAAAATCCTTGTTATTCGTGGAGCGGGGGATCAAGCCTTCTGTTCAGGGGGGGATTTATCAATTTTTCACAACCTACATACGAAGGAACAAGCACAGGAAATGCTATCGAAAATGGGGGAAGTGTTGTTTCGATTATTTTTCTTTCCAAAGCCAACGGTAGCAGTTATAAATGGTTCCGCTGTCGGAGGTGGCTGTGAGATTGCCTCAGCATGTGATTTTCGAATTGCAGCACCACATGTGAAGATAGGATTTGTTCAAGGTACACTTGGGATTACGACTGGGTGGGGTGGTGCAACGATGCTTCTTCAAAGGTTGAATCAAGTGGAAGCAATGGAAATGCTACTAAGTTGTAAACGATATAGCGCTGATGAAGCGAGAGATATTGGATTTATTCATCGTGTAATGTATGAAGCTGATTTTTCTAAAGGATGTTGTAATTGGCTATCATCATTTACAAAACAAAGTGGTGGTGTACTAAAGGCTTATAAACACCGTTGGTGTGACCAATTTGATAAAGAGGATATAAAAAGAAGAATGGCTAAGGAAATTGATGAGTGTTCCACATTATGGGCTTCTGATGAACATCATGAGGCCGTACAACGATTTTTAGCTAAATAATGTTAAGATTTTATCTTTTAAGCTAGAGGACATGTTTTACTAGATAAAAACTACTAGAGAGTCCATTCATATTTATGGTAAAAAGAGATTGTCTCAAGGTCATACCTTAAGACAATCTCTTTTTTTAGGTTGTTTAGTTGCTGTTTTGCCTTTTGTATCAAAGGATTCTACTGTTTTTGAATAGATTCATCGGAACAAGGACATAATCCTTTACTAGAAGAAAGTCTATCTTATCTAGCATTTGCATATGATAAGACTAAAGGCGAATAGGAGGGATACAATGTCTGTAATAAGACAAGATGCTTGGAGTAGTGATGAAGACTTAATTTTAGCTGAAGTGGTGTTAAGACATATAAGAGAAGGTAGTACACAGTTGGCTGCTTTTGAGGAGGTTGGTGAGCGACTTTCAAGAACTTCGGCTGCTTGTGGCTTCAGATGGAACTCAGCTATTCGAAAAAAATATGATGCAGCGATAGCTTTAGCTAAAAAGCAACGAAAGAAAGGGAAATCAAATCAACCTGAAGAACAAGAACAGGTTTATCATGTTACGGAAGTTGAGTTTGCTGAAGAGCAATATGTTCAAGGTGAGGAAAAGCTTGTAATTCCAGCTAATGAAAAGGCTGTTGCTGAATTAACAGATGAAGTTACAGAGGAAGAACAAAGCACTCTTTCAATTTCAGATGTTATTGCGTTCTTAAAGCAGCACGAATCTAGTTTGTCTAACCGCTCAAAGGTTGAAAGAGAAAATGAGAGTCTTAAAAAGGAAAATAAAGAACTGCAAAAAAGGGTAGATGTTTTAAAGAAAGATGTTGAGAAATTAAGAAAAGATAAAGAAATCGTTAACGAAGATTATCGGGCGTTAATTGGAATAATGGAGCGTGCAAGAAAAATGTCCATTTTAGTGGATGAACCAAAAGAAAGAACGAATGCTGAGTCAAGATAATAAAAGATGTACCATAATTACGATAAGAAAAAGCTGAGCTCAGTTGTGATTGGGCTCAGCTTTTTAGCTAGGTATTACTCGTCATGCGTTTGTTCTTTAACTCCTTGAGGATACCAAACGAATGGATTTTCTCCTCTATCTCGTCCTTCTTCATAAGTGGCGGCTTCGAATCCCATCTTGTTCCAGAAATCATCAGAACGTTGTCTTGCGTTTGTTTTTATTGGTAAATTAAAGCTCTTTGCGTAGTCTACTAATGCTACTCCATATCCTTTCGAACGGTAAGGTTCTAATACCTCTAGCTTCCATAGTTCTAAATAATCCTGTGGAGGATCGAAGTATAAATCATATTTCCCCTCAATACGATATAAACTCATTCTTGCAATTAATTTGTTGCCATAATAAATACCGTAGAATGGCGATTCGCTGTCATTTTCAATTATGTTAGCTTGCAGATCCTCTTTCATCGAGAGCTCGGCAGCACCATATTCTCTGAAATTTTGAAACTCTTCTAGCGTTTTATAATTCGTTAATAAGCGCTTTACTACTGGTATATCCATTATTGCGACCTCCCTTAATAAGCCTGTATTATATAAGTTAAGAGCTTTCAATTTCTATTTTACAATAAAATGAATGAAAATTCGTCTAAAAAATGAAATTTATACTACCATTTTATGCTACAATTTTCTTACTAGTAGAGTTATTAGGAGGATAAAGGTGAAAGTAGCAGTTATTGGTGCAGGGGCAGTAGGGATGTTGGTTGCTGCTTATTTAAAAAAAGAGGCATTGGATGTAACGATTTTAACAAGAGGTGAAAAGCTGTCGAGAGAGTTAACTGAAAAGGGAGTAACCTTAACGGTCGGTGATATCTCTTCAACGGTAGAAATGAAGGCTGAGAAATTTGTCGCAAAGGATATTCATACATATGATCTTATTTTCTTAGCCGTTAAACAGTATCATCTTCCAGAACTTATGAGTGAATTGAACGTTCTTGAAGAAAGCAAATTACCAGCCTTTGTTTTTTTACAAAATGGAATGGGACACTTGACGTTGTTGAAGGAATTTAAAGGTTTAACTAGTTACATAGGAATTGTAGAGCATGGAGTATTAAAACGTTCTCCATATGAAGTTGTCCATACAGGTATTGGTCAAATTAAATTCGGTGTTTATAGTGGTCAAGTGGACGTACTAGAGAAGTTAACGGCCTTAATACATAATGTGAACTTCAAAATGGAAATTGCCTCTGAGTGGTTAGATATTATGACACGGAAACTCGTGGTTAATGCTTGTATTAACCCGTTAACAGCGTTATTTCGTGTTGAAAATGGCAAACTCCGTGAGAACCCTTACTTTTTAAAGTTGATGCGATATTTATTTGACGAAGCTACAGAGACGTTAGAGTACATGGAGAAAGACTTGCTCTGGGAGGAAGTACTACGTATTTGTTTAGCTACTGGGAAGAACCGCTCGTCCATGCTACGAGATATTGAAAGTTATAATCCAACGGAGATTGAGGCAATTTCAGGGTATGTACTAGCCAATCGGAAAATTGATTTACCTTATACTACTTTTGTCTATGAAAGTATTAAAGGGATTGAAAGGGAAGGAGAGGGAGTATGTGAGTAGTGCCCTTGCTTGGTTTTTAGCAACTATTATTACAATCCCCTTATTAGGGTGGTATCTTGCCTACATTAGTCACGTTAAATTATTTAGAAAAAAACCTCAAGCGGTTCGTTTTGCTTCAGACTTTTCGACCATACTATTTATCATTGCTGTATATTTTATTATGCTTGAAATTTGGGAACGGACTTTTTTATGGTTAATACTAGTTATTATTTTTTCTGTTGCAATCATTTTTACCTTTATCCATTGGAAGCATAAAGAAGATATTCATGTGGTTCAACTTCTCAGAGGAATATGGAGATTTAACTTTTTATTATTTATTGTTGTATATATTGTTTTATTTACATATGGAATTATTACTCGGATTATTGCAAGTGCTTAATGTTTTAGTGTAATAAGCACATTCTTTGGTATCCATAAAACTTTTTGCTATAATACTACCGAAAGTTCCCCATTCACGAATGAAAGGGCGTTACATAATGAATGTGAAAGAGTATATCCTTCCCCTTACAAATGATATAGCTAAAGGCTATATTCAGTCAGATGAAAAGATTGCGTCTTTATTTGATTACTCACTAAATGACGAGATGAAGTTTCATAAGCGGAAGGAAGATTTAGAAAAAAGAAACTTTCAAAGACAAGAATTAGCAAGTGTCTTAGAGAAAGCACATAAAAATTATAAATACAACACAAAGGCATTGGAACAAATCGAACGATTAAAAGATGAAAATAGCTTATTTGTTGTGGGCGGGCAACAGCCTGGTGTTTTAACAGGACCATTGTATACAATTTATAAAGCGATTACGGTTATTGAACTTGCAAAGGAGCAAGAAAGCGAGTTAGGTGTACCGGTTATCCCTTTGTTCTGGATTGCAGGAGAGGATCATGATTTTGCAGAAATTCATCATATTTTTATCCAATCGAATTCAAACAACAACTGGAAAAAACACGCTATTTCTGATCAATCCCTAAATAAAAAGATGCTCTCATATCTTGAAATAGAACAAAAAGATGTAAAGCAGTGGCTTGAAAAAGTGTTCTTTAGTTATAAAGAAACAGCACATACGAAAGAGCTTTATAACGTGGCACTTGAATTGTTAGAGCGTTCTAACACTTTTGTGGATTTCTTTGCTGAATTGATGAGTTGGTTATTTAAAGAAGAAGGTTTGTTATTGCTTGATTCTGCTGATAAAAATGTAAGGCAGTTAGAAAAAACGTATTTTGTTAAAATGATAGAACAGAATCAACAAATACAAGAGGCTTTTATAGAAGGTGTAAGACAGATTGAATCGCTTGGCTTTACAAGTCCGATCGAGCTCGCAGTGGAGAATGGAAATTTATTTTATGTCGAAAATGGTAAAAGACACCGAATCGATAGAGAAGGGGAACATTTCAATACAGGAAAACGAACATTATCAACTGATGAACTCCTTAAGATAGCAAAGGAATCTCCTGAGTACTTAAGTAATAACGTAGTTACTCGTCCACTAATGCAAGAGGAGCTACTTCCTGTGTTGGCATTCGTTGGTGGTCCAGGTGAAATTGCGTATTGGTCAACCCTTAAAGAAGTGTTTCATTTATTTTCATATAAAATACCACCACTTATCCCTCGTATAGCAGCTACGATAGTAGACAGGCAAACTGAGAAATGGTTAGAGGAATATCAAGTATCTGCTGAAGAGGCTCTGCAAGGAGTTTCTCAGGAGAAAAATAAATGGTATGAAAAGCAAAAAAAATGGAATGTTGAAGAGACAGCCATATTAGTTAAAGAAAAGATTTCAGCGGTGCATCGAGAATTTCAAGACCTTGCTACGGCTATTGATCCGTCTTTAGAAAAAATCGCTTTAAAAAATTACCAAATAATAGAAGGTCAACTTACTTATTTAGAAAAAAAGCTAGAAGGACAAATTCGAAAGCAATATGAAGTTGAACTCTCCCATTTTGATCTTATTGAGATGAGCTTTTCACCAGATGGTAAGCCTCAAGAACGATTTTTCAATATATTTTACTATTTAAATCAATATGGTAGTGATCTTGTACCTAGAATTAGTAGTCTACAACTTAAAAGGAACTATCTACATAAGGTCATCTATTTATAATCACTAGTTTTATAATAATTATTTTAAAAATTAAACAAAAAAATCCTGCGATTTAGCAGGATTTTTTTGTTTGGAATAGAATTTGAAAATTTAGTGGTGAAAAGTGGGGTGTTGTGGTAATTTAGAGGTAGGAAGTGGGGGAAGGAGTCAAAAGCCATGTTTATGGGGGAATATCGGCATACTGTCGATGAAAAAGGAAGGATGATTATACCTGCAAAGTTCAGAGAAGAGCTTGGTGCGTCCTTTGTCGTTACCCGTGGCTTAGATCGCTGTTTATTTGTATATCCCTACGATGAATGGAAGCAATTAGAGTCAAAGCTAAAGTCACTTCCATTTACCAAAAAAGATGCCAGAGCTTTTACTCGATTTTTCTTCTCAGGTGCTACTGAATGCGATTTAGACAAACAGGGGAGAGTAAATATATCTTCACCACTAAGAGAATATGCTCATCTTGAGAAAGACTGTGTTGTTATTGGAGTAAGTAACAGAGTGGAAATATGGAGTAAAACAATCTGGGAAGAGTACTTTGCAGAATCGGAGGATTCTTTTGGAGAGATAGCTGAGAATCTTGTAGATTTTGATATTGATTTGTAAGCCAAAGTATGGGATGTAAAGCTGTATGTATAGGCACTTTGACGATAACATCAATCAAACTTTACATAAAGAAGGTGTATGAATGTTTAATCATATAACGGTATTGAAGGAAGAGTCTGTAGATGGATTAGCAATTAAAGAGGACGGGGTATATGTTGATTGTACATTAGGTGGGGCAGGACATAGCTCCTTAATCCTTTCAAAGCTTGGAGAGAATGGTCATTTATTTGCCTTTGACCAAGATGATATTGCATTAAAGAATGCCGAAGAGACACTAAAGGAATACGAAGGGAAATTCACGCTAATTAAAAGTAATTTCCGCCATTTAAAAGAGGAACTTGCAAATCGTGGAATTACTTCTGTTGATGGTGTGTTATTTGACCTTGGTGTTTCGTCACCACAATTGGATGAAGCGGAAAGAGGGTTTAGCTATCATCAAGATGCACCACTTGATATGAGAATGGATCAAAGTGCCGAACTAACAGCGTACCACGTTGTAAATGAATGGCCCTTTGCTAAGCTAGTTTCTATTATCTCTAGATATGGCGAAGAGAAATTTGCGAAACAAATCGCAAGAAAGATTGAAGCTCACAGAGAAAAAAAACCGATCGATACAACTGGAGAGCTTGTGGAGATTATTAAAGAAGGGATACCAGCTCCTGCGAGAAGAACAGGTGGTCATCCTGCTAAACGTACGTTCCAAGCAATCCGTATTGCTGTTAATGATGAGCTCCGTGTATTTGATTATGCGCTAGAGGATGCAATTGAAATAACAGGTAAAGGTGGGCGGATTTGTGTTATTACGTTCCACTCTTTAGAAGATAGAATATGTAAGGATATTTTTAAGAAAGAAAGCAGGGGGCCAGATTTACCACCTGGATTACCTGTCATCCCGGAAGGATATGAGCCGAAGCTGAAGTTGATTTCAAGAAAGCCAATCTTACCTTCTGATAATGAGTTAGAGGAAAATAATCGTTCACGTTCAGCAAAATTGAGAATTGCTGAAAAACAATAGGGGGGAAACGGATGAGTAATTTAGCGAGAAAGTTAGAAAGTCAGCAAGTAGTTAGAAAGAAAGTACAACCAAAACAAAAGCCTGCTTTAAGAAGAGTAAGGTCAACGATAACAAGGGGTGAAAAGGCTATTGTTGGATTTTTATTAGTAGCTGGTGTTGGCTTATCTTCATTTATATTAGCTAATTACGCCTCTATTTACACAGTGAATCAAGAAATACATACGTTAGAACGTTCGATACAACAACAAGCACAAGTTAACGATGGTCTACAGCTACAGGTTGTTGAATTAAGTGCCCCTGACCGAATCTTACATATTGCAACTGAGAAACTAGGCATGACCCTTGATGATAATAAAGTAAAGGTTATACAAAACTAGTTCGATTTCGGACTAGTTTTCTTTTCATTTTAATGGCTCAGGATTAATCCTAGAATGAGAAAATGGAAGTGATGAGAAATGCAATTTAGAAAAAAAACAGTAACGAATGTTCGTGCTGTAACCCTCATGGTTGTATTCCTATTAGGTTTTTCACTCTTATTTGGTAGACTTGTTTATATACAAGCA
This sequence comes from Bacillus sp. FJAT-45350, assembly GCF_002335805.1. Taxonomy (NCBI): domain Bacteria; kingdom Bacillati; phylum Bacillota; class Bacilli; order Caryophanales; family Bacillaceae; genus Bacillus; species Bacillus sp. FJAT-45350. The sequence goes on from NZ_NISU01000001.1 coordinate 435,695, forward strand.
GCTAAAGAGGTTAACGGAGAAGACCTGAAACAGATAGCAGAAGAGCGATGGACAAAGAAAAGATCACTAGAAGGTCAAAGGGGTACGATATTCGATCGAAATGGTAGTACATTAGCTCAAGAGATTACGTCGTACACAATGTATGCCGTTTTACGGGAAGACCAACCGAATCATGTAAAGGACCCTCGCAAAACGGCTGAATTACTAGCGCCATTAATTGATGTACAAGTAGATGATTTAGAACAGAGGCTTTTAAGAAACGAACAATTCCAAGTAGAACTTGGTCCGAATGCGACAAATATGAGCCATGAATTGATGAGCAATATAGTAGAATTTGATTTACCAGGTATATTCTTTAGAAAAGAGCCACGTCGATATTATCCGAAACAAACTTACGCTTCTCATATAATTGGTTATACTGAGCGTGATATGAATAAATCTCGAATGGGCTTAGAATTAAGTCTAGACGAATATTTACGAGGCGAAGACGGGTTTGTTCAGTATCAAAGCGATAGAAAGGGAATACGACTTCCAAATCCAAACGAAATTATTAATCCTCCAAAGCATGGATACGATGTATATTTAACATTTGATTCGAATATTCAGACAGCGTTAGAACAGGTTATGACAAAAGTGGAAGAGGAGTATGAGCCTGAACGTATTATAGCGATCGTTTCCAATCCGAAAAATGGACAAATTCTAGCAATGAGTAATCGTCCGAGTTTTAATCCAAATCGTTATGAGGAAATCACAAATTATATTAACTATGCTGTATCAGATAGATTCGAGCCTGGTTCAACAATGAAAATGTTCACTCTGGCGGCAGCGATTGAGGAAGGCTTATACAATGGACAAGAACTGTTTCAATCGGGAACGTATCGAATAGGTAATCGTACAATTTCTGACCATAACCGTGGAAGAGGTTGGGGAATGATTTCTTATGAAGAGGGTATGGCGCGCTCCTCCAATGTTGCGTTTTCGAAAATAGCATTAGAAAAGCTAGGACCAGAAAAACTCTATGAATATGTTGATAGATTTGGGCTTTCGCAACCGACTGGAATTGATTTACCGAATGAAGCAACTGGACTAATCGCAAATAGTTATACGATTGATGCGGCGACAACAGCTTTTGGTCAAGCAACGGCGATAACACCAATTCAGCAGGTTCAGGCAGCTTCAGCTATCGCGAATGGCGGGACAATGATGAAGCCTTATGTAATTGATCGTGTTGTTAATACAGAAACGGGGACCGTCATTGAACAGAATAATCCTGAAGAAGTGGGTACACCTATTTCAGAAGATACAGCAAAGGAAATGTTACACGTACTTGAACAGGTTGTTGTTTCTCCAGCAGGCACAGGAAAGCCTTATCAAATTGAAGGTTTTGATGTAGTTGGAAAAACTGGTACCGCCCAAATTCCAAACCCAAATGGAGGCGGATACATTCAGGGGCAAAATCAAAACATTTTTTCTTTTTTAGGAATGGCACCAAAGGATGACCCGAGGGTAGTCGTTTATGTAGCGGTAGATCGTCCTAAGCTAAAGCCAGTAGAAGCTGGTTCTGCACCTGTTTCTCAAATCTTTAATACAGTGATGAAACAAAGTTTACAATACTTGAACATTACACCTTCATATACGGAAATGATTGAGGAAAAACAAGAGGGTGTTGTTTTAGAGAACTACGAAGGTAAGCCAATTAGTTCTGTAGAGCAAGAATTATTAGCTAAGGGTCTTGAAGTAATAAAGATTGGTAATGGTCAAACGATTGAGGCGCAGCAACCTATCCCTAATAGTGCGATACTAGAAGGGGAAAGGGTACTATTACGTACGGACGGAGATTCGTATGTTATGCCAATGGTTGAAGGTTGGTCATTTAGAGATGTAATGAAGCTATCGAATGTAATGGAATTAAAGCCTAATATTTTCGGTTCTGGCTTTGTATTCAAACAAAGTGTGAATCCAGGCGCAGAGATTCAGAAAGGTGACTATATTCATATTGAGCTAGAAGAACCGAGTACAGAAACTAATGATGCAGAAAACGAAGACGAAGAAGAGGTTGAGGCTTCAATCTAGTTAACTTGCTTGAAGTTTTGCGATATTGTTCAAAGAAATTATAAGAGGTAGCAATATTCACTAGCGTATAACAACTAGAAATTCATTTGTTGATAGACTCAAAATGTAAAATGATATCAGCTAATTGATAGAATAAAAACCGTTAGCGGCATCGTTACTAGTACAGGCAGTTCTATTCCCTATAGTACAAGCATATAGTAAAGATAGATGCACTAGGTAATGTAGAAATAGCATCAAATGTATGCTGAAAGTGGGGGTACGATCTGTGCGAGTTTCAAATGTAACAGTGCGGAAGCGACTCGTGTTCGTTTTATTTGTTGGGATACTAGTGTTTGCTGTCATTGCTATTCGTTTAGGGTATGTTCAATTTGCTTTAGGAGGTTGGCTCACTGATAAAGCTGAAGATTCATGGAGCAGAGATATTCCTTTTGAAGCGATGCGTGGAGAAATATTGGACCGAAATGATGTTGTATTAGCTACGAATGTTAGTGCACCTTCTGTCTTAGTCGTTCCTCGACAGGTGAAGAACCCTGTAGAAACATCTGAGCAGTTAGCTGCCGCTCTAAACATGGATAGGAAAAAAGCCTATGAATTGATTACGAAGAAGGAGTCGATTGTTCGTATTAATCCAGAAGGTAGAAAGGTTTCAAAGGAGAAGGCTAGTGAGGTTAAAGCGCTAGGACTAGCAGGGGTTTATATTGCTGAGGATAGTAAGCGTCATTATCCTTTTGGTGATTATTTATCTCATGTACTTGGTTTTGCGGGAATTGATAACCAAGGTTTAACAGGTTTAGAGCTTTATTATGACGAAAGATTAAGTGGAAAAAAAGGAAGGGTATCTTTTTTTTCTGATGCAAAAGGGAAAAGAATGCCAAATTTAGCTGATGAATATACAGCTCCGGTCGATGGATTGAATTTACGACTAACAATTGATAGCAAGGTGCAGACGATTATTGAACGAGAGTTAGACATTGCAGAAGCAACTTATAATCCAGATGGCGCCATTGCAATCGCGATGGATCCTAATACTGGTGAAATTCTTGGAATGTCAAGTCGTCCTCACTATAATCCCGAAAACTTTCGGGATGTTCCACCTGAGATTTATAATCAAAATAAACCGGTTTGGATGCAGTATGAGCCTGGTTCTACCTTCAAGGTTATTACTATTGCTGCAGCTATTGAAGAAGGAGAAGTTGACCTACTGAATGATACGTATAACGATAAAGGAGCAATTGAAGTTTCAGGTCACAGATTACGTTGTTGGAAAAAAGGTGGCCATGGACATCAAACTTTCTTAGAAGTTGTTCAAAACTCTTGTAACCCTGGATTTGTTGTATTAGGTGAACGGCTTGGTAAAGACCGATTATTTGACTATATTGAGAAATTTGGTTTTGGAAAGAAGACAGGGATCGACCTTCAAGGTGAGGCAAAAGGGATTCTCTTTAATCGGGATAATGTTGGTCCACTAGAGCTAGCAACTACTGCCTTTGGTCAAGGGGTTTCAGTTACTCCAATTCAACAGGTTTCAGCAGTTGCAGCAGCTGTAAATGGTGGATATTTATATCAGCCGTTTATCGCAAAGGAATGGGTTGATTCAGTTACAGGACTAACATTGCATAGTCAAGCTCCGATTTTAAAAGAGAGGGTTATCTCACAAGATACGTCAGATCAAATTAGAAACGCTCTTGAACATGTAGTTGCACAAGGTACTGGTAAAGGTGCATTCGTTGATGGGTATCGTGTTGGTGGAAAAACAGGTACTGCCCAAAAAGCTAAAGATGGACGTTACTTAGAAAATAACCATATTGTTTCTTTTATCGGAGTAGCTCCCATGGATGACCCACAAATTGTTGTATACGTAGCAATTGATAATCCAAAAGATACGTTACAATTTGGTGGAATTGTTGCAGCACCTATCGGAGGAAAAATTATTGGTGATAGCTTACGAGCAATGGGTGTTGAAAAAAGAGAAGACCAAATTGAAAAAGAATATATGTGGAATGATCAAAAGCTAATTGAAGTTCCTGATTTAGTTGGAAGAACGAAGCGTGAAATTCACGAAGCGTACTATGATTTAAAGATTGATGCAACTGGAGAAGGACAAGAAGTATTAGCACAAGCTCCTCAACCCGGAATCAAAGTAAAAGAAGGAGCAACAATAAGACTTTATATGGGTGACAAATAGAATTGAACAGATTAAAATATTTTTAGTCTATCATTAGCCAAGAATGGGTATCTTGGCTAATGATATTATTTTATAGAGGTTTTACAAAAAGTATAGCTATACTTTTTGTAAAACCTCTATAAAAAACGGAGGGTTTCTAGTGAGACACAGTGAGGTGAACTACAACTTTTAACAAGGTAAATATGTGGTTAGTTTAAAGGGTTGCATATAAAAGTGTAGTGGAAGTCACGTCTTAACTTTGTATCCTATACATACGATTTAATAGAAGGAAAATATGAGGACAGTAGTACGGTTAAAAAAGCAATATTGTTGCTAAGCTGAGGATAATGAGATGATTGAGAGGAATTTAAAATGAAACTTGATAAATTGACAAATATACTTCAAAACCATAAAAAAATAGGTGATGGAAATCCTGAGATTTCGTCAGTGGAAATGGACTCTCGTGAAGTTACGAATGGTAGTCTATTTATTTGTATAGATGGATACACCGTTGATGGTCATGATTTTATTGACAAAGCAATAGAGAATGGAGCTGTCGCAGTTTTAGCTGAAAAGGAAGTTGAAACTACTGTTCCAGTCATTCGAGTTCACGATACAAAGAGAGCAATGGCTATTGTTGCTAACTACTTTTATAATCATCCTACCAGATCGTTGAACCTTATCGGTATTACTGGAACAAATGGGAAAACAACGATTACACATTTAATTGAAAAGATATTACGTGATGTAGGTGAGAACACAGGATTAATTGGTACAATGTATATGAAAATTGGTGATGAAGTTAGAGAAGTGAAAAATACAACTCCCGAATCATTATCATTACAAAAGGCTTTTCATGAAATGAGGGAAAAAAAGGTTGATACAGCAGTAATGGAAGTGTCCTCACATGCGTTGCATTTGGGACGTGTCCGTGGTTGTGATTTCAATATTGCTGTCTTTACGAATCTTACTCCTGATCATTTAGACTATCATAAAACGATGGAAGCCTATATGTATGCAAAAGGCCTACTCTTTGCCCAATTAGGTAATACGTATGATGAAGGGAAATTAAAAGTCGGGATTTTAAACAATGATGATCCAGCAAGTCAAGAATATGATAAAATGACTACTGCACAAATTTTAACGTATGGAATTGATACGAAAAGTGATGTAATGGCAAAAGATATTAAGATGTCAGCAGGTGGAACTAGCTTTGTTTTAACTACTGCAAATGAATCTATAGAAATGAAGCTTAAACTTATTGGGAAATTTAGTGTCTACAACGCATTAGCTGCAACAGGTGCCTGTTTAGCTTATGGAATCTCGCTTGAGCAAATCAAAGAGAGTTTAGAACAAGTTGAGGGTGTTGCTGGGCGCTTTGAGCCAGTGGATGCAGGTCAATCTTATACAGTAGTTGTTGATTATGCTCATACTTCTGATAGCTTAGAAAATGTACTAAAGACTGTACAAGAGTTTGCACAAGGTAAGGTTTATGTTGTTGTGGGATGTGGTGGAGATAGAGACAAAACGAAGCGTCCAATCATGGCTAAAATAGCCTCTGAACATAGCGATTTTGCTGTATTTACTTCAGATAACCCACGTAGTGAGGACCCAGCACAAATCCTTAAGGATATGGAAGAAGGAGTTAAAGGCTGTCAAAATTACCGTTCTGTCATCGATAGAAAAGAAGCAATTTATGATGTAATTAATATGGCAAAAGATAATGATGTAATTGTCATTGCTGGCAAAGGTCATGAAACTTATCAAATTGTTGGAAAAGAGACATTTGAATTTGATGACCGTTTAGTAGCAAGAAAAGCGATTGAGGAGCGAGAATAATGGGGAATATTAGCTCAAAACTGATAAGAAATCTTTTTCTGTCTTCTTCATCGACAGAGGAAACAACAACCTTATATAGTCAAGTGTTTATCGATAGTCGTGTACATACGAATAATGGCTTATTCGTTCCTATCGTTGGGGAGCGATTTGATGGACATGATTTTATTAAATCCGCGATAGATAATGGAGCAGTAGGTGCCTTATGGGGAAAAGAACATAAGGTGCCTAATGACCTTCCGGCTTCTTTTCAATTATATTTTGTTGATGATACGTTAACAGCTTTGCAACAGTTAGCTAAAGCGTATGTAAAAGAAGTAAACCCAGTTGTTATAGGGATAACAGGTAGTAACGGAAAAACGTCAACAAAGGATATTGTAGAATCTGTACTAGCGACAAAATATAGTACTCATAAAACAAAGGGAAATTATAATAACCATATTGGTTTACCTTTAACGATCTTAAGCATGGGGCAGCAATGTGAGGTGCTAATATTAGAGATGGGAATGAATCATTTTGGTGAAATATCTCTATTGAGCAAAATAGCAGAGCCTGATTATGCGATTGTAACGAATATTGGTGAATCTCATATTGAGCACCTAGGTAGTCGAGAAGGTATTGCGAAGGCAAAGATGGAAATTGTTGACGGTCTAAAAGAAGGTGGAAAAGTCTATCTAGATGGAGATGAGCCTTTACTACATTCTTATCATACTAACTATGCTGTTTGTTGTGGTTATGAAGCTACAAATGATGTTGTGATTACCTCTTATTCAGGAGACGAAAATGGATTTGAATTTCAGCTGAATAATAAAACAAGTTATAACCTGCCTTTACTAGGAAAACACAATGTCAAAAATGCAAGTTATGTTATTGCCCTAGCAGAGGAATTAAAATTAGATGAAAAGCTTATAAAAAAGGGTCTTTCAAAAGTTCAGTTAACGAACATGAGGCTCGAACGTAGAAAAGGTTACAATGATTCGTTGCTTATAAATGATGCTTACAATGCAAGTCCTACATCGATGGTTGCTGCAATAGAATCAATAAAGGAACTACATGATTATTCAAAAAGAATACTCGTACTTGGAGACATGTATGAGCTAGGTCAAGATGAAGAGAAATTACATCGCTCAATTGCAAAGGTTATTCATGAACCAATTACTCATCTTATTACGGTAGGAGATAAAGGAAATTGGATTGGGGATGAATTACAGAAACAGACAGTTAATACAATGGTAGTGCATTCAATAATAACTAAAGAAGAAGTATCAAAATATATTAAACCGTTATTAAATTCAACAACAGTTGTTTTATTTAAGGCATCAAGAGGTGTTAAATTAGAAACAGTTGTTGATGAGTTAACACAATAGGAAAGGAGGGTTATTCTATGTTAGAAATGGTATTATTATTTGCATTAATTGGGTCATTTCTTGTTTCGGTCATACTTTCACCAATTATTATTCCTTTTCTTAGACGACTAAAGTTCGGTCAAAGCATTCGTGATGAAGGACCAAAATCACATCAAAAGAAAAGTGGAACACCAACAATGGGTGGAATGATGATTTTAATATCCGTTATTGTTACTGCAATTGTTATTTCATTTAAATTTTTATCTTTATCAACAGAAATGATTTTATTGCTATTTGTTACATTTGGATTTGGGGTTCTTGGATTTTTAGATGATTTTATTAAAGTCGTGATGAAACGAAATTTAGGACTGACATCAAAACAAAAACTACTTGGTCAACTAGTAGTAGCAGGTATATTTTATATCGTGCTTCACCAAATTGGTTTTTCTACAGAAATTACAATTCCAGCAACAACACTATCTATCGATATTGGGTGGTTATATCTACCATTTGCGATTGTCATGTTAGTTGGTGCATCAAATGCAGTTAACTTAACGGATGGTCTTGATGGCTTATTAGCTGGGACTGGAGCTATAGCCTTTGGGGCATTTGCTGTATTGGCTTGGAATGCAGGCATGGTCGATGTCGCAATCTTTTGTGCTTCGGTAGTTGGTGCTGTTCTAGGCTTCCTAGTTTTTAATGCTCATCCCGCAAAAGTATTTATGGGTGATACGGGGTCATTAGCGTTAGGTGGTGCAATAGCAGCAGTAGCGATAATACTTAAGCTAGAAATCTTATTAGTTATTATTGGAGGGGTTTTTGTAATCGAAACTCTTTCTGTAATCATACAAGTAATCTCATTCAAAACAAGAGGGAAACGGATATTTAAGATGAGTCCTCTGCATCATCATTACGAATTATCTGGATGGTCCGAGTGGAGAGTTGTTGTCACGTTCTGGCTTGTGGGGATGATTTTTGCAATTATAGGAATCTATTTAGAGGTGTGGATATAGATGAAGAATGAACAGCAATTTCAAGGTAAGCACGTGTTAGTGTTAGGGTTGGCCAAAAGTGGAGAGGCTTCAAGCCGTCTACTTCATCGATTAGGTGGGATAGTTACTGTGAATGACGCTAAACCTATCGAGGAAAATACACAAGCAAAAGAGTTAGAAAAAGAAGGAATAAAAGTGATTTGCGGTGCTCATCCATTATCTTTATTGGATGAGCCAGTTGACTTTATTGTGAAAAATCCAGGAATTCCTTACACAAATCCAATCATAAAAGAAGCGGTTACTCGTGGGATTTCTGTCTTTACTGAAATCGAGCTTGCTTCTAAATTATCGGATGCCGAGATTATCTCAATTACAGGGTCAAATGGAAAGACAACAACAACTACTCTTATTGTAGAAATGCTAGAAAATAGTGGACGTACTCCATTAGTTGCAGGAAACATTGGTAAAGTTGCTTGTGAGGTAGTACAGAAAGCTTCGGAAGATAACATTATTGTGATGGAAGTTTCTTCTTTCCAGCTTCAAGGAACAGAGACATTTCATCCAAGAGTGGCAGTCTTATTAAATTTGTATGATGCTCATTTAGACTATCATGGAACTAAAGAAGCATACGGAGAAGCAAAGGGAAAGATGTTTGCTAACCTAACGGATGAGGACTACGCTGTTATTAACAAAGACAGTGAAATGGTCATGAAACTAGCAGCAAATACAAAAGGAAAGAAAATCTTTTTCTCAGTGAATGAGCCTCTAGATGAAGGTGTTAGTATTAAAGATGAGAAAATTTATTTTAACAATGAGATGATAGCTCCTGTGAGCGATGTAGTATTGCCAGGGAAACACAATCTTGAAAATATTTTAGCAGCAATTGCTTCAGCTAAATTAATGGGTGCAAATAATGAACAAATTATCCATGTTATAAAGACCTTTTCAGGTGTGAAGCATCGTTTACAATTCGTAACCAATGTTAATGAGAGAGCCTTTTATAACAATTCCAAGGCAACAAATATAACAGCTGCAGAAACAGCAATATTTGCCTTTGAAAACCCAGTTGTTTTATTAGCTGGTGGTTTGGACCGTGGGAATTCATTTGATGAATTTATACCTGCTTTACAAAAGGTTAAGGCAGTCATTACATTTGGAGAAACAAAGAATAAGATTAAAGAAGCAGCAAAAGAAGCAGGTGTAAGTACGATTATTGAAACGGAAAATGTTCAGTCAGCTGTACCGTTAGCCTACGATGCATCAAGAGAAGGGGACATCATTCTTCTTTCTCCTGCTTGTGCTAGTTGGGACCAATACAAGACCTTTGAAGAACGCGGTGACAAGTTTATTGAGGCAATTGAAGCATTAAAATCATAGAAATGGACATGTTTTTCTATCTGGTGCATATGTTTTAGGTAAAGAGGTTGTACTAATTATCTTGTAAAGATGAGGTGTTCTCATTGCCTAAAACAAAAACAGCACCAGATTTTATTTTGTTAATCACAACGATTACCTTGCTACTGATTGGCATGATTATGGTGTACAGTGCAAGTGCTGCGTGGGCAACTTATAAATTTGATGATTCATTCTTCTTTGCGAAGCGACAGTTGTTTTTTGCAGGTCTAGGTGTGATTGCTATGTTCTTTATGATGAATGTTGAATATTGGACATGGCGAAAGTGGTCTAAGGTATTATTGATTATTTGCTTTATCTTGTTAGTGGTTGTACTCATCCCGGGTGTAGGGTTAGTTCGTGGTGGGGCAAGAAGCTGGTTAGGGATAGGAGCCTTTTCAATTCAGCCCTCTGAATTTATGAAGCTAGCGATGATAGCCTTTCTGGCAAAATATTTATCTGAGAATCAGAAGCTTATCACATCATTTAAAAAGGGTCTAGTACCATCCTTATCTCTAGTACTTCTTGCATTTGGTATGATCATGCTTCAGCCAGATTTAGGTACAGGTGCAGTAATGGTAGGTACATGTGTTGTGATGATTTATGTTGCTGGTGCCCGAATCTCTCACTTCGTAGGAATGGCGATGGTTGGGGTTGTTGGGTTGGTTGGACTTATTATATCCGCCCCGTATCGTGTGAAAAGGATAACATCTTTCCTTGACCCATGGTCTGATCCATTAGGAAGTGGCTTTCAAATTATTCAATCACTTTATGCAATAGGCCCTGGTGGTCTTATGGGACTAGGGTTAGGCGAGAGTAGGCAGAAGTTCTTTTACCTACCAGAACCACAGACGGACTTTATCTTTGCGATTTTAACAGAAGAGCTGGGATTTATTGGTGGATTTATTGTTATTAGTTTATTTGGTATTTTGTTGTGGCGAGGAATTAGGGTTGCTTTAGGTGCCCCTGATTTATTTGGGAGTTTCTTAGCTGTTGGTATTATAGCGATGGTAGCAATTCAAGTCATGATTAATGTTGGGGTTGTTACAGGATTAATGCCAGTTACAGGTATTACTTTGCCGCTATTAAGCTATGGTGGTTCATCGCTTACGTTAATGCTCGTCGCCATAGGTGTTCTATTAAATATCAGTCGTTTTTCCAGGATATAATGAATAAATAAGGGGATGACTTGCAAGTAGCTTATAAGCACTTAGTGAGCATTCCCTTTCTTCTATTTTTGATTCTTATAGAAAGTACAAGGTTATAATGTATAATCCAAGTATTACTCATGATAAAATGGAAGTATTAGCTTATTGTGTGGTTAGAAATAGCCGAATGGATGGAGGCATAACATGAGAGTAATTGTAAGTGGTGGAGGTACAGGTGGACATATTTATCCTGCCTTATCATTAATTAAAGAAATAAAAAAGCAACATAAAGATGCGGAAGTTTTGTACATAGGAACAGATAATGGACTTGAAAGTGAGCTAGTACCTAGGGAAAATATTCCCTTCAAAACGATTACAATCACTGGTTTTAGGCGAAAATTATCATTAGAGAATGTAAAAACTGTTCTGAGATTTATTAATGGAACTAAAAAAGTAAAAAAAATAATAAAGGAATTTAAACCTGATGTCGTAGTAGGAACAGGTGGATATGTATGTGGTCCTGTTGTTTATGCGGCGGCAAAACTAAGAGTACCGACTTTAATTCATGAGCAAAACAGTGTACCTGGATTAACAAATAAATTTTTAAGTCGATACGTAGATAAAATTGCAATTTCTTTTGAACAGTCGAAGGCATTCTTTCCTGAAAAGAAAGTTGTTTATACAGGTAACCCTCGTGCTTCTGAAGTAATTGATACAAATGGTGAACAAGGTAGAGCTTCGGTAGGCTTACAGGATGGCAAACGTACAGTATTAATTGTTGGAGGTAGTCGTGGTGCTCGTCCAATTAACGATGCCTTTCTAGAAGTACTTAAAGAAGCAAAAACACGTGATTATCAATTTTTATACGTCACAGGACAGGTTCATTATGATAAAGTGATGGAGGAAGTGAAAAAGCAAGGCAATCCATCAAATGTTATTATTCGTCCATTCATTCATAATATGCCAGAGGTGCTTGCAGGTGTAGATTTGATTGTGGCACGAGCAGGGGCAACGACATTAGCTGAAATTACTGCGCTAGGATTACCGAGTATTTTAATACCGAGCCCGTATGTTACAAATAATCATCAAGAAAAAAATGCCAGAGCACTAAGTTCAAGAGGAGCTGCACTTGTCAGACTTGAAAATGAAATGAGCGGTAAACAACTATTAACAGATATTGATGAAATATTTACAGAAAATCGTTTGAATAATATGAAGGAAGCATCAAAAGAATTAGGGATGCCTAATGCAGCTACAGATGTTTATCATACATTACAGACAATAGCCAAGAAACGTTAACACCGTTAAGTAGGCAAAGACATATAATAGAATTAAATAGAGAGATTTACAAGAGAAGTGAGGAGATCGTGATGGAGCAATTTATTAAACAACTAGGAGAAAGAGACATCGGTCTCATTTTTAAAAATGAACCTTTAGCAAATCATACTACTTGGAAAATTGGTGGACCGGCTGATTTTTTAATTGAACCAAAAAATGTTGATGGCCTTAAAGAGTTGATGACATTACTTACAACACATAATGTTCCGTGGAGGGTTATTGGACGTGGCTCTAACCTACTAGTTGGCGATGGTGGGATTGAAGGGGTCGTAATAAAACTAGGTGAAGGGTTGAGTCATTTAGATGTTGAAGGTGAAACTGTTACAGTAGGCGGAGGGTATTCTATTATTAAACTAGCTACTGTGATTAGTAAGCAAGGCCTGTCAGGTCTAGAGTTCGCTGGAGGGATACCAGGTTCTGTAGGTGGTGCAGTTTTCATGAATGCAGGTGCTCATGGCTCAGATATTTCTAAGATCTTAACGAAGGCGTTAATTTTATTTGAAGATGGCACTTTAAAGTGGATAAATAACGAGGAAATGGAATTTTCTTATCGTACCTCTCGTTTGCAGAAAGAAAATGGAATATGTGTTGAAGCTGTTTTTAAATTGGAAGCTGGAGACAGAGAATCCATTGTGAATGAAATGCAAAAAAATAAAGATTATCGTAGAAAGTCTCAGCCATGGAACTTTCCGTGTGCAGGAAGTGTTTTTAGAAATCCTTTGCCAAACTATGCAGGTCAATTAATTGAAAAATCAGGTTTAAAAGGATTTCAAATTGGTGGGGCACAGGTCTCTGAAATGCACGGTAATTTTATTGTTAATATAGAAAATGCAAAAGCAGAAGATGTATTACAACTAATTGATCATATTAAAAAAACTGTGTACGATAAATTTGAAGTTCAAATGGAAACCGAAGTGGAAATTGTGAACAGAGGTTAACATAAAATAAATTTGCAGAGATTTATCTGGAAATATATTTATGTCTACTTTTTTCCTGATTTTGTGTTATAATTTACAATTGCATATGCTGAGTGTAAACGTGATAAACGGCATATATTTATATGTCGTTTTTCTAGGTTTTTTTTATAAAAATGCTATGAATTTTCTTATCTAATTTAAATGGAGGACGGAATAAATGGTGGAAGTTAAAGTTGTTACAATACATGACCGTATTCCAAAATTAAAAGAACAGCGAAGACAGAGAGCAAATCGACGTCTAATCTTTTTCTTATCTTTTTTCTTTTTATTGATTTTATTCGTCATTTATTTTCAATCTCCATTGAGTCAAATAAAGAATATCGAAGTGAATGGGAACTATCATATTGATGATAAACAAATTATTAAGCGCAGTTCTATCCAAGAGGGGACAAGCATCTGGAATTTAGATACAACTATGATTGAAGAAAGAATTAGCACGATAGATGAAGTGAATCGAGTAGAAGTTCAAAGGAAATTACCAACCACAATTATCATAGAGGTTGAAGAGCATCCGAGAGTTGCTTATCTATTTAATGATGGGAAATATTATCCTATTCTTGCTACCGGAAGGTTTCTACCTGAACTTCCTTTACATCAATTTCCGTCGGACGCTCCGATTTTGAAAAATTGGGAGCAAGGTGATGTGGTTGAAGAATTAGCGACAGAATTAATGAAACTACCTGAAAGTTTAAAAAATCGCATCTCAGAAATATACCATACACCGACAGAATCTGATGAAATGAGAGTTACTCTGTTTATGAATGATGGTTATGAAGTACATTCTACCATTCGGAATTTTTCAGAAAGGCTAGCTCCTTATCCTTCGATAGTAAGAGAATTAGATCCTACTGTAAAAGGAATTGTTCATATGAGAATGAATCCATATTTTGAACAGTATGAGATAGAGGAGGACGAAGAAATTGAAGGTGAGCGGTAAATACGTTATTCTATCCCTTGTTCTACTTGTTACCGGTTTTATCGTGGCACTCTCCTATCAGTTTGCTAATGAAAATGAAGATTCCAATGCAATTTCTCAAAGTCAATGGCGACATGAAGATGAATTGAGAAATAGTATCATAGTCGAACAGGCGATAAATCGTAATTTACAGGAAGATTTACGAGCTTATAAAGCTCAATTAAGAGAAAAAGAGAAACAGATTGCTGAATTAGATGAGGAAATTCAAGTAAGAGCAACTAATTTAGTGGAAGATATAGAAAGATTTAGAAAAATAGTAGGTACTGTAGAGGTAAAGGGTCCAGGAATTGAGGTATCTCTTTCTGACCACTCGTATCTTCCAGATGGTGCGAATCCAAATGATTATATCGTCCACGAACAACATATTCATAAGGTTGTACAAGAGCTATTAGTTGCAGGTGCTGAAGCAGTCGCAATTAATGGACAGAGAATTTCGCAACGCTCCTACATTCAATGTGTTGGCCCTGTTATTCGAATTGATGGGTTTACGTCCTATGCACCATTTATTGTGTCTGCAATTGGTGAACCAACTCAACTCGAAGGAGCTCTTCAGTTATTTGGTGGAGTGAAAGACCAACTATTAAACGACCAAATTGAAGTTCGTATACAGAAAAAAGATGAAATTGTGTTAGCACCTTATTTGGCTGAAAGAGGGTGAAGCAAATGAGGGATCGGAAAGTAATATTTACAATAGTTACCCTGATTATTGGGTTTATGCTTGCGATTCAGTTCCAATCAACGAAAGAACCTGTAGTGAGAGATACTAGAGATGTATTAGCGTTAAGAAAAGAATTGAGAGATGAACAAGAACGTCAACAACAGATTATTAAAGAGATAGAGAAACACGTGACATTATTAGACCAATATAATGAATCACTAGATAACCAACGAGAAAATATCGTGTATGTGATGGAAGAACAAGTTGAAGAGTTAAAGAGAGAAGCCGGTTTAACTGAGGTTAGTGGTGAAGGAATCATTCTAACAATAGAACCGTTATATAACGACCAGTTCTTTGGGAGTGAACGTCCTTCGGTTTCACCTGAGTTGTTTCGAATATTAGTAAATGAGTTAAACATAAATCAGGCTAAAGAGATTGCTGTTGGGAGTCAACGTGTTGTTGCATCAACTGTATTTAGAGAAGTTGCTGGAGTGACCCAAGTTAATGGAAGAAGAGTTCCACCTTTACCTATAGAAGTAAAAGTCTTAGCTGATGATGCTCAAAGGCTTCATAATGAAATGGTTGTTTCTCAGTCTGTAGAATATTTTGAGATCGAAAACTTAAGTCTTACATCTACACCAGTGAATCATATCACACTTCCGGCACATGACCAGACTCCTAGAATTCGTTATTTGGAGATTGAGAAGGAGGACTAAATAAGGAATGTGGCTACCGATTTTAGGATTACTTATAGGAATATTGTTAGGTTTTTTTACTGAGTTTCGTATCCCTGACGAATACTCGAACTATTTGTCGATAGCAGTACTTGCTGCTCTCGACACTTTATTTGGAGGGATTCGTGCTCATTTGCAAAATACATTTGAAGGAAATGTGTTTTTAACAGGATTCTTTTTTAATATTATTTTAGCTGCAGGTTTAGCTTTTCTAGGTGTCCATCTTGGTGTAGACTTATACTTAGCAGCCATATTTGCTTTTGGAGTTAGATTGTTTAATAACATTGCGGTTATCCGTCGAATTTTACTGTCGAATTGGGAAGAAAGTAGACGAAAGAATGAGGCGTAACTAATAGAAAAATAGTAGAGTATACATAGTAAAGATTCGTAAAATTTGAAAAAAAGTTAATTTATTAAAGGGAAATCGAGACTTCTGTTGAATTTATTCTGTATATACCTATTTAGCAGGACAGGCTTTAGAGCAATACTCACTCCAAAGAATTAATGCAATTAAAACAATAATCAGAACGTAATTTATCTTTGTCGTATAAACGACATTGGTACAGATAGAGTAAAATTTCTAGCAGAAAACACAATTTAAGGAGGTGCCACAGATTGAACAGCAATGAAATATATGTCAGTTTAGACATCGGTACATCCAATGTTCGGGTTATCATTGGAGAAATGGCAAATGGTAACTTGAATATCATTGGTGTTGGAACGACAAAATCAGAAGGCATTAAAAAAGGGTCGATAGTAGATATTGATGAAACAGTGAACTCTATCCGTCGAGCTATAGAACAAGCGGAACGTATGGTAGGGCTTTCAATTAATCAAGTAATAGTTGGAGTGAATGGAAACCACATACAACTACAACCATGTCATGGTGTTGTAGCAGTTTCTAGTCCTGATAGAGAAATAGGTGATGAAGATATAGGCAGAGTAATTGATGCTGCACAAGTCGTATCGATTCCACCAGAAAGAGAAATTGTGGATGTAATTCCAAAGCAATTTATCGTAGATGGACTTGATGAAATCAATGACCCTCGTGGGATGATTGGTGTTCGTTTAGAAATGGAAGGGACAATCATCACTGGATCAAAAACAGTATTACATAATTTATTACGTTGTGTTGAAAGAGCAGGTTTACAAATAGCAGATATTTGTCTACAACCTTTAGCTGCTGGAGCAGTAGCAATTTCTAAGGATGAAAAAAGCCTAGGAGTAGGTTTGATTGATATTGGTGGGGGCTCAATCACTGTCTCGATCTTTGAACAGGGAGCCTTACAAGCGACTTCTGTTATTCCAATTGGTGGAGAGCATATTACAAATGATATTGCAGTTGGATTACGAATACCTTCTGAAGAAGCAGAACGTATTAAAACAAAATATGGACATGCTTATATTGATGAAGCTTCGGATGAAGAATTTTTCAAAGCGCCTAGTATCGGCAGCAATGAAGAAGATGAGTATTCTCAATATGAATTAGCTCACATAATTGAGCCTCGAGTAGAAGAGATGTTTGACCTAGTAACTAGTGAAATTAAGAGATTAGGTTATAAAGACCTTCCTGGTGGTTTCGTTTTAACTGGTGGTACTTGTATGATTCCAGGTGTACTAGAGTTGGGGAAAGAAATGCTAAGAAGTAATGTTCGAATTGCAATTCCCGATTATATTGGTGTTCGTGAGCCTCAGTATACAACTGGTGTTGGTTTAATCCAATTTGCTTATCGAAATGTAAAAATTCAAGGTAAAGAGGTTGCTTCTTCAGTTACGAATATTGAACATGAAGAAATCCCTAAGAAAAAGAAGGAGAAAGCAACTGATAGCACGAAAGAGAAACAAGGAGTGACAAAAAAGGTAAAAGGGTGGTTCAAAGTCTTTTTTGAGTAACGACTGAACTGAAATTTGACATAGACGATTGATTAGGAGGATCTTACATGCTAGAGTTTGAAATGGATATGGACCAGTTAGCACAAATAAAAGTTATCGGCGTCGGTGGTGGCGGAAACAATGCGGTCAACCGAATGATTGAAAATGGATTACAGGGTGTTGAATTTATTGCGGTAAATACAGATGCGCAAGCATTACACCTTTCTAAAGCAGAAACAAAGATTCAACTTGGTGGGAAGCTAACACGTGGATTAGGTGCTGGTGCTAATCCCGATATTGGTAAAAAAGCAGCTGAAGAAAGTAAAGAGCAGTTAGAAGAAGCGTTACGTGGAGCAGATATGGTCTTTATTACTGCTGGAATGGGTGGAGGCACAGGTACAGGTGCAGCTCCTGTTATCGCTGAAGTAGCTAAAGAAATTGGTGCATTAACAGTAGGTGTTGTGACACGTCCATTTACTTTTGAAGGGCGTAAACGTCAGACACAAGCGGCAAATGGAATTACAGCTTTAAAAGAAAAAGTAGATACGTTGATTGTTATTCCAAATGATCGTCTACTTGAAATCGTTGATAAAAATACACCGATGCTTGAAGCATTCCGTGAAGCAGATAATGTATTACGTCAAGGGGTTCAAGGTATCTCTGATTTAATTGCTGTACCAGGTTTAATTAACTTAGACTTTGCAGATGTGAAAACTATTATGAGTGATAAAGGTTCTGCTTTAATGGGGATTGGTATTGCGACTGGTGAAAACCGTGCAGCAGAAGCTGCTAAAAAAGCAATTTCAAGTCCATTATTAGAAACTTCAGTAGACGGTGCTCAAGGGGTCCTAATGAACATTACAGGTGGTTCTAACTTGAGTCTATATGAAGTTCATGAGGCAGCAGAAATCGTTTCAGCTGCATCAGACCCAGAAGTAAATATGATTTTCGGTTCTGTTATTAATGAGAATTTAAAGGATGAAATCGTTGTAACGGTTATCGCTACTGGTTTTGATGATAGCGAAACACAAACTCACAGCAGACCACAACGTCCTACTGCTACTAAGCTTACTAGTAATCAAAGTCAAGTAGCGCCTAAGCAAGAAGAAGTTAAAGAATCAAGATTCTCACAACAACCACAAGCGCAACAATCTGAACCAACAGATACATTAGACATTCCGACGTTTTTAAGAAACCGTCGTAAACGTAGATAGCAAAAAAAGAAGAATCCAGACACTAAGGTGTCTGGATTCTTCTTTTTAATGGCAAGTATTAAAGGGCAATTTTTAATGGTTAATGATTAATTGCATTGCGAATGGCAAATTAAAAGCTTTTGATGTTCTAGCAAAGCTAGAACGAGTCTTTGCTAATTGCCGCGGCTGATTTATCAGCCGCGCAATTAGCAATTCATAACTCATAATTCATAACTCCCAATATTCCCCCTCCCCCTTCCTTAGACAGAATTTCTAAAAATCTTTCAAAATAACTGCTTCTATCCCGTCATGAAGTGACAGACATATAAATACAATGTGTAATATACTTGTTTCAAATCAAAAGTTGTGAGGTCTTGCTGATGACGGTATACCTAGATGTCATCTGGTTTTTAAACCTTTGTATCGATATGATGCTCATTATGATGACGGCTGTCGCTTTAAAAAGACCGTTTAAAAAATGGCGCTTTTTCGCAGCTGCCCTTCTCGCTTCAACAGTTGTACTGATTTTGTTCACTCCAATGGCTTGGTTATTCTATAAACCGTGGATGAAGCTATTATTCTCTATGGTAATTGTGTTATTAGCCTTTGGTTTTAAGCGTTTTTCTTATTTTATTCAGAATCTATTAATGTTCTATTTTGTAACGTTTATGACAGGAGGTGGATTATTCGCTCTACACTTTTTTTGGCAAACTGAGGTAGAAATCCTTGATGGAATCATGATGACAAAGACATCAGGCTTTGGAAGTACATTTAGTTGGATTTTTGTATTAATTGGATTTCCGCTAATTTGGTATTTCTCTAAACAGCAAATTGGTCAGATTGAAGCGAAGAAAGTACGTTATGATGAAATTACGTCAGTTGAAATAGGAATTGATGGAACAATTATTCATGTACAAGGCTTAGTAGATAGCGGGAACCAGTTACATGACCCGATTACAAAAGTACCTGTCATGATTTTAGAATTGAAGGCTTTAGAAGACCACCTTCCAAAAGAAGTTATTGCAAATTTAAAGGACGTAGAATCATTAACAATGAATGAAAATGAAGCTAGTCAAAGATATGCTGATAGAATCCGTATTATTCCTTATCGTGCAGTAGGACATGGTCAACAATTTTTGTTAGCACTGAAGCCAGATTACGTAAAGGTAACTAATCATCAAGAAGAGCATCTAATAAAAAGAGTATTAGTTGGTTTAAATGACACGATCCTTTCCAATGAGGGAGAGTATCAATCTATCGTGCATCCAAAAATGCTAGTTTCTGCTGAAAGCAAAAAACTAGCCTGATTCTGAAAAGATATTAGGAGGCTACTGATGTTAAAACTGAAATTTACATTAATTTGGTATCGTGTACTTTATCGCTTTGGTATAAAGCCAGATGAGATTTATTATATTGGAGGTAGCGAAGCATTACCCCCGCCATTATCTAAAGATGAGGAGGCACACTTATTAAAGAAGCTACCTAGTGGGGACAAAGCCGTACGCTCTATGCTTATTGAACGGAATCTTCGTTTAGTCGTATATATAGCAAGAAAATTTGAAAATACAGGAATAAATATAGAAGACTTAATAAGCATAGGTACAATTGGGCTGATTAAGGCAGTAAATACGTTCAATCCAGAAAAGAAAATTAAATTAGCTACGTACGCATCTAGGTGTATTGAAAATGAGATTTTAATGTACCTGAGACGTAATAACAAGATTCGTTCTGAAGTTTCATTCGATGAGCCACTAAACATCGACTGGGATGGAAATGAACTACTTTTATCAGATGTACTAGGTACAGAAGAGGATATTATAACAAGAGGAATTGAAGAAAAGGTTGATAGAAAACTTTTAATTAAAGCACTACACACATTAAATGACCGAGAAAAACAAATTATGGAACTTCGTTTTGGACTAGCCGGGGATGAGGAGAAAACACAGAAGGATGTAGCTGACATGTTAGGTATTTCTCAATCCTACATATCAAGGCTAGAAAAAAGAATCATTAAACGGTTACAAAAAGAATTTAATAAAATGATTTAGGTTAACGAGACTGAAGAAGTTGTGAAATAACCTTTTCTATTTTAACTGCTATTATCCGTATCTTCTATAAAATCCCCTACTCTTTAGTACAAAGGTGTAGGGGATTTTATAGTTCAAAGTAAAAGAGAAAACATAGAAGCAATTAATTGCTTGGAAAAAATTTTTTCCTGTTTCTGTCGTTGATATATAGGGAATCTTGTCGACTTAGTTAAACTTATTTATTTTACCTCGTGCATATTTTTTCCTACCGAGGAGATACTTTACTTGTACATCATCTCCTGTAAGGAGGGAAAGAATTGACACGAAATAAAGTTGAAATCTGTGGTGTTGATACGTCAAAGTTACCAGTCCTGAAAAATGCAGAAATGCGTGAGTTGTTTGAACAATTGCAGAGCGGGGACGAAAGTGCAAGGGAAAAGCTAGTTAATGGAAATTTACGCCTTGTACTAAGTGTAATCCAACGTTTCAATAATCGTGGAGAATATGTTGATGATTTGTTTCAAGTTGGTTGTATTGGTTTAATGAAATCCATTGATAATTTCGATTTAAGCCAAAATGTAAAGTTTTCTACGTATGCTGTACCAATGATTATCGGTGAAATTAGACGGTATTTACGTGATAATAACCCAATTAGGGTTTCGCGTTCATTAAGAGATATAGCATATAAAGCATTACAGGTACGAGATCAATTAATGGCACATAAGGCCCGTGAAAGTGAACCAACTGTACAAGAAATTGCAAAGGTGTTAAACGTCCCGAAGGAGGATGTCGTTTTTGCACTTGATGCCATTCAAGACCCAGTTTCTTTATTTGAACCGATTTATAATGATGGTGGGGATCCAATTTATGTAATGGATCAAATAAGTGATGATCGGAACAAAGATATTAATTGGGTAGAGGAAATCGCCTTAAGAGAAGCCATGATACGTTTAAACGATCGGGAAAAAATGATACTTAATATGCGATTTTTCCAAGGGAAAACCCAAATGGAAGTTGCTGATGAAATCGGTATTTCCCAAGCTCAAGTGTCAAGGCTTGAAAAAGCAGCCATCCAACAAATGAATAAACATGCTCAAAGCTAGCCTGCTACGTTGTAGCAGGCTTTATTTATGAGGCTGTAAATAGCTCGTAAAAGGAAATGGTAAAGCCCACCTCTCTTTAGTATATTCAGTACGGAGAACTCATATCATGTACTAACGTAGTAAAACCGTACGAATAAGCGAGAGGATGAGATAATATGTTAAAAGTTTCTGACCTTCAAACAAAAGATATTGTTAACGTAGATAATGGTAGGCGCTTAGGGAATTTAGGTGACTTAGATATAAATTTAGAAACGGGTGAAATTGATTCAATTATCATTTCTGGTACAGGAAAAATGATGAGTTTTTTTCAAAAGGAAGAAGAGGTGGTTATTCCTTGGAGTAATATTGTCAAAATTGGTTCGGATGTAATTTTAGTCCAATTACCAGATGCAGATTAACGATATTCTGACAAATGCCGACGATGAATTTAAACTCAGGTAGAAAGTCTTTAACTAGAATGTAGCAAAATATGATAAAATAGAGAAGATATCCTCGATTTTACTAGATGGAAGTGATTTTTTGTTACAAGATCCGTTTGCATTAAAGAATTCAAAATTCTTAACAATTCCATTATGGGAAAAGATGAATTGTCAGCTACAAGTTGGCTTTACTGTTAGGAATGAAGGGTATAGTTCTATTCCTTTTGAATCATTTAATTTAGGGTTACATGTCGGTGATCGTGATACTGATGTTGGTAAAAATCGTGAATTATTAGTGGAAGTACTTCATTCAACGTTAGAGGATATGGTTGTTGGGGAGCAAATTCACCAAGGTGAGATTGCGAAAGTATCTAATGTTCATAGAGGAGCAGGAGCGAAAAGCTTAGATTCCGCCATTAAAGGTGTTGATGGACTTTATACTTCTGAGAAAGATGTGCTATTAACAAGCCTTTATGCTGATTGTGTTCCACTTTACTTTTTTGCACCAACAAGTGGGTTGATTGGTTTAGCTCATGCAGGTTGGAAAGGAACGGTATCTCCAATAGGACCTAACATGATTGACATTTGGAACAACGAAAAAAATGTAGCAGTAGAAGATATTCACGTAGCAATTGGCCCTTCAATAAGTGGCTCATGCTATGAGGTAGATAGTAACGTCATCACTCATGTGGATACGCTTTGCGAAGCAAGGGGTCTACCATTGCCGTACCAAACGGTCAGCAATGGTAAATACCTACTAGATCTAAAAGAACTAAATAAGCAGTTACTATTAAATAAGGGTGTTCTCGAAAAAAATATTCTAGTTAGTCAGTATTGTACAGTGAAAAATAATAATTTATTCTTTTCCCACCGTAAGGAAAAAGGTAAAACCGGGAGAATGATGAGCTTTATTAGAGTTAGAGCGAAGTAGGGCAATGGCTCCGCACACTACTTTTAACAATCAGAAAACCACTGTTTGTTAAATTCAAAACAAGGTAGTGGCTATCCGCATTGCTTATAAGAAAATCGACAACGTCAATTTTCTTATTGAAAGGAGTGAGGTCGTTGACGGTTATAGAAAATTTACAACAAATAAAATCAGAAATAGCTGCTGCTTGTCAGCGAGTCAGTAGAGACCCAAGTGAGGTCAAAATTATTGCAGTAACAAAATACGTAAGTGTAGAACGGACAAAGGAAGCATTAAATGCCGGAGTCGAGCATATAGGCGAAAATCGAATTGAAGGGGGTCTAGAGAAGAAAGAATCTCTAGGCTCTATAGGTACATGGCACTTTATTGGTTCGTTACAATCAAAAAAGGTGAAAAAAATGATACATGATTTTGATTATATTCATTCTCTTGACCGATTGTCGCTAGCAGAGGAAATCGATAAAAGAGTTGAAGATGATAGAGTTGTAAATTGTTTTATTCAAGTCAATGTGTCAGGAGAAGAAACTAAAGCTGGATTATCACCTAATGATCTAACCGTATTTATTGAAAACTTAAAACAGTATTCAAAAATAAAGGTAGTAGGATTAATGACTATGGCACCGTTTGTTGAAGATCCAGAAGAAACTCGGACTGTATTTCGTCAGTTAAAAGAACTTCAAAAAAAGGTACAAACTATGAACTTTTATCATGCTCCGTGTAATGAGTTATCGATGGGGATGTCTAATGATTTTCATATTGCAGTAGAAGAAGGGGCTACCTATATACGTGTTGGTACTTCACTAGTAGGTAAGGAAGTCTAATAAGAAAGAGGGGAAGGTTATGGGAATGAAGTCTAGATTCAAACGTTTTTTTGAGTTGGAAGAGGACATGCAAGATTCACAAGAATATGTGTCAGAAGGACCTAGTGATAATGAATTTGAACAAAAGAGCTTGGAAAAAACAAAGGGACAAAATGTAGTAAGCTTACAAAGTGTTCAAAAATCAGCAAAGGTCATGTTAATGGAACCGCGAACATATGATGAAGTACAAGACATAGCGGACCAGCTAAAGAATAGAAAAGCTGTAATCATTAATTTACAACGAATGTCTCATGAGCAAGCGAAACGGATAGTCGATTTTTTAAGTGGAACAGTGTATGCTATAGGAGGAGACATTCAAAAGCTTGGAGTCGATATCTTTCTTTGTACACCAGATAATGTGGACGTGTCAGGAACGATTACAGAAATGATGCAACATGACAGATTTGATACATAGGTTGAAGGTGGTGATTGTTAGATGCAGAGTATAGGTGCATTGTTAGATTTTATTTTAGGAATTTACTCTTTTATGATTATTGGTTACA
Source organism: Bacillus sp. FJAT-45350 (assembly GCF_002335805.1). NCBI lineage: Bacteria > Bacillati > Bacillota > Bacilli > Caryophanales > Bacillaceae > Bacillus > Bacillus sp. FJAT-45350. The sequence goes on from NZ_NISU01000001.1 coordinate 460,234, forward strand.
TTCTAATGTCTTGGTTCCCAAATGCAAGGGAAACAAGTATCGGACAATTTCTAGGGTCCATGGTAGAGCCTTATCTTGCCCCGTTTAGAAAAATTATACCTCCGCTTGGAATGATTGATATCTCTCCAATTGTAGCGATTCTAGCAATTGGATTCGCTCGTACTGGAGTAAGGGCAATATTTGGATAGATGAGTATTTACCAACATTTTCGAGTTGATGAACACCCATTTATAGACCAAGTGCTTGAGTGGAAAGGGGAGGTTAGTCTAGCATATCAGATGAAACTTACTGACTTTTTAGACCCTCGTCAACAGCAAATCATTTCCTCTATCATCGGAAATGATGATGAAGTTCGCCTCTCCTCATGGGGAGGTACTCCTTATTCCGAGCGAAAACGTATTCTTCTATACCCTTCCTTTTTTGAGCTAAATGATGATGATTTTCAAGTATGTACATTTAATGTCGACTATCCGAGAAAATTTGTAACGATTGAGCATCGAGAAGTACTCGGCTCACTCATGTCATTAGGTATGAAGAGAGAAAAATTTGGAGATATCTTATTACATAACGATACGATTCATATTGTATTAGCTTCTGAAATAGCAGATTATGTTCAGTTAAATTTAGAGTCAATTGGACGAGCTAAAATCAAATTGAATCGAATTCCTAATTCAGAGCAAATTAAGTATATCGATGAGTGGGAGGAACAAGGAATAACTGTATCTTCCCTTCGTTTAGATTTGGTGCTTTCGGAAATTTACAAAACTTCTCGTTCGAAAATACTTCCTTATATTGAAAAAGGAGTTACCAAAGTAAATTGGAAAACGATAGAACAGCCTTCTTTTCAAGTAGAGGAACAAGACCATTTTTCAGTTAGGGGTTTTGGAAGAAGTAAATTAATTTCTGTTGATGGTAAAACTAAGAAAGATAAATGGCGACTTATTATTGGTAGAAAAAAATAAGGTATTTGAAGGAATTCGGATGTATTTGTCGAATCTTATAATGCTAGATAGTTGTTTGTTATTTCATATGGGGGTGAAATAAGTGCCTTTAACACCACTTGATATTCATAATAAAGAATTTACACGTGGCTTTCGTGGCTATGATGAAGATGAAGTGAATGAATTTCTTGACCAAGTAATTAAGGATTATGAATCTGTGCTGCGTGAAAAGAAAGAACTTTTTGAACGTGTGCAAGAATTAGATGGGAAGCTTGAACATTTCACTAATATCGAACAAACGTTGAATAAATCGATATTAATTGCACAAGAGTCTGCTGAAGAAGTACGAAGAAGCTCTCAAAAAGAAGCGCAACTTATTGTGAAAGAAGCTGAGAAGAATGCTGACCGGATCATTAATGATGCTTTAAGTAAATCAAGAAAAATTATGTATGAAATTGAAGAGCTTAAAAAGCAAGCATCTGTTTATCGTATGCGCTTTAAGATGCTTGTAGAAGCACAATTAGAAATGCTTGATACAGATGATTGGGAGAAATTAACAACAAAATCAAATGAGAGTGTAAGTGAACAGGAAGTAAGTGAGTGAAGTTAAGATAGTGCTTGACTAACACTTTTGACTGTCATATAATTTCTTTCAATTGAAAGTTACCACTTTTAATCAAAAAAACTAACATTTTCATAAGAAAAAAACAATGACAGGAAGAGTACCTTACTCAATACTTTACTAAGCGAATTAGGGTTGGTGAGAGCCTAATTAAAGAGAGAAGGGAAGATCCCCCTGTAGTTCCATACTGAACGTTTGCAAGTAAGCTATGGCGCATCATTCACGTTACGAGTGTGAAAGTGGACAAGCAATTTGGTCATGTTTGTTTAATAGGGTGGTACCACGGGTAACCTTCTCGTCCCTAAGATGGATGAGAAGGTTTTTTTCTGTGATTTTATAAAAAAATTTGGACATTACGTCCCCTAAAACACATAGGAGGTTTTTTTCGTGGAATACAAAGACACATTACTAATGCCGAAGACGGAATTCCCAATGCGTGGGAACTTACCGAATCGAGAGCCTGAGCTTCAAACAAAATGGGAAGAAATGAATATTTATGAGAAGGTACAAGAAAGAACAAAGGGACGTCCATTGTTCATTTTGCATGATGGTCCTCCATATGCGAATGGTGATATTCACATGGGACATGCCTTAAACAAAGTTCTTAAAGATTTTATCGTTCGATATAAATCAATGAGCGGTTTTAATGCACCGTATGTACCAGGTTGGGATACTCATGGATTACCAATTGAAACTGCACTTACAAAGAGCGGAAAAGTAAAACGCAAAGAGATGAGTGTAGCAGCCTTCCGTAAACTTTGTGAGGAGTATGCATTAAAGCAAATCGATCGTCAACGTGAACAATTTAAACGTATAGGTGTACGCGGTGATTGGGAAAACCCTTATATTACGTTAGATAAAAGCTATGAAGCTCAACAAATTAAAGTGTTTGGTGAGATGGCGAAAAAAGGCTTTATTTATAAAGGGAAGAAGCCGGTTTATTGGTCTCCATCATCTGAATCAGCATTAGCAGAAGCGGAAATTGAATATCAAGATAAGCGTTCACCTTCTATTTATGTCGCTTTCCCTGTGAAAGATGGCAAAGGTGTTTTAGCAGGAGATGAGCAGATTGTTATCTGGACAACTACTCCATGGACAATTCCTGCAAACCTTGGTATTTCAGTACATCCAGACCTTGAATATAGCATTGTAAAAGTTAATGATAAAAAGCTTATCGTTGCATCTGGTCTACTTGAAACACTCGTAAAAGATTTAGAGTGGGATGGTTATGAGGTAACTGGGACATTAAAAGGTGCTCAAATGGAAAACATCATAGCTAAACATCCAATTTATGACCGTGAATCATTAGTAATGTGTGGTGAACATGTAACGTTAGATGCTGGTACGGGTTGTGTACATACAGCACCAGGGCACGGCGAAGATGACTTTATTGTAGGTCAAAAATATGGCTTAGATGTTCTTTGTCCAGTTGATGATAAAGGTGTAATGACAGAAGAAGCTCCAGGGTTTGAAGGTTTATTTTATGATGAAGCCAATAAACCAATTACAGAAAAGCTTCAAGAAGTAGGGGCATTATTAAAGCTTACGTTCATGACTCACTCATATCCGCATGATTGGAGAACGAAAAAGCCTGTTATTTTCCGTGCTACTGCTCAATGGTTCGCATCCATTAAAGACTTCCGTAATGAGCTATTACAAGCTATTGAAGAAGTAGAATGGATTCCTACATGGGGTGAAACGAGACTTCACAACATGGTGAGAGATCGTGGAGACTGGTGTATCTCTCGTCAGCGTGCGTGGGGTGTACCGATTCCTGTCTTTTATGGTGAAAATAATGAAGCAATTATTACAGATGAAACGATCAACCATATTTCAAGCTTATTTAGAGAGCATGGTTCTAATATTTGGTTTGAGTGGGATACAAAAGACTTACTTCCAGAAGGATTCAAATCAGAATATAGCCCGAATGGTGAATTTACTCGTGAAATGGATATTATGGATGTTTGGTTCGACTCAGGTTCGTCTCACCAAGCAGTATTAGTTGAACGTGATGAATTACAACGACCAGCTGATTTATACTTAGAGGGCTCAGACCAATATCGTGGATGGTTTAATTCATCTTTATCAACTGGTGTTGCTGTATCAGGTAAATCACCATATAAAGGTATTTTAAGTCACGGATTTGCTCTTGATGGTGAAGGGCGTAAGATGAGTAAATCTATTGGTAATGTTGTTGTTCCAAATGATGTTATGAAGCAACTAGGTGCTGATATTTTACGTCTATGGGTTGCATCAGTTGATTATCAAGCGGATGTACGTGTTTCTGATAAAATATTGAAGCAGGTATCTGAAGTGTATCGTAAAATCCGTAATACGTTCCGTTTCTTACTTGGAAACTTACATGATTTTGATCCGAAAGTAAATGCTATTAAGAAAGAGGACTTATCAGAACTTGATTTATACATGCTTGTAAAACTGAACGATGTTGTGAAGAAAGCAAAAGATTCATACGACCTATATCAATTCTCTTCTGTTTATCATGCTGTACACAATTTCTGTACAATTGATTTAAGTTCTTTCTATATGGATATTGCAAAGGATACATTATACATTGATCATGCTGATAGTGAAGCTCGTCGTGGTATTCAGACTGTGATGTATGAAATCCTAGTGGCATTAACGAAACTTGTATCACCGATTTTATCTCATACAGCAGATGAAGTTTGGCCATTTATCCCAGGCTCAGAAGGGGAAAGCGTTCAATTGACTGATATGCCAGAAGTAGTTAACTTTGAAAATGTTGATGAACTAAAGGCGAAATGGGACAAATTTATGAGTGTTCGTGATGAAGTGTTAAAAGCACTAGAAACGGCTAGAAATGAGAAAACTATTGGTAAATCACTCACAGCATCAGTGAGACTTTATCCAAATGAGGAAACTAAACAATTATTAGACAGTGTTGGAAATCTTCACAAGCTTTTAATTGTTTCACATGCAGAGGTTGCAGATGATAAGAACAATGCTCCAGCAAATGCACAAGAATTTGACCAAGTTTCGATTGTTGTTGAAAAAGCTGAGGGAGAAACATGTGAGCGTTGTTGGATTGTTACACCTAAAGTTGGTGAAAACAAAGAACACCCTACATTATGTCCGGATTGTGCAACAACAGTGACGAATCATTATAGCTAATCAATTTAAGTAGGCTGGGACAAAAGGTCAAACGACCTTTTGTCCCAGCCTTTTTCCTTTTTATGTAATAATGCACTAAAGATTTTCTGGCTAACATAAAGAATGGAGGTCAAACTAAAAGGTGAGTAAATCAGTTTGCTCTGACTAAACAAAGAGGGGGAGTTTGATGAGTAACTATTCTCACCTAAAGCAGAAGCTGCAGGATAGAAAAGATAAGATAGAAGCTCGCTTACGTGAATCTGACCATTATGGTTTATCGGCAAGTGCTAGCTTCTCTACTGGTGAGTTATCTCAGTATGATAACCATCCAGCTGATACGGCGACAGAAACATATGAACGGGGAAAAGATATTGCATTACATGAACATCTTGAGCAAGAGTTAAAGGACTTAGACCATGCTTTAGAAAAATTTAAAAATGGAACATATGGTATTTGTGAAGTAACAGGAAAACAAATTCCAGTCGAACGATTAGAAGCAAATCCAACAGCGCGAACGGTCGTTGAGCAATCATCAGGTGCGATAAGTGAACATCGTCCAGTTGAAGAAGAGGTTCTAACTGGCTTTGACCAATTTAATTTTGATAATAGAGATGATGAGACACAGTTCGATGCAGAAGATGCATATCAATCTGTTGCTTCATTTAATGAAAACTCGATGATTTTTGAAGATGCATCACTTGATAAAACTGATGAATTAGTCGGTTATGTTGAAGAGTTAGAAGGCTTTGTCTCTACAGGGATTGAAGGTTATCAAGGGGATGAAAATGTAGAATTTCAACGTAATATTCATTATGATCGCTATTTAAATGATAAGTAGGGGGACACACCCCCTATTTTGTGCTAAGATAATAAAGTGAAAAAATTGGTTATTACATTTAACAGGTTGCTTATTAATAGACAATTATAGAAAAGAGAGATGGAGGAGCAAATGTTGTTGTATTATTTAATAGCGTTATTAGTTATTATATTTGATCAAATAACAAAATGGATTGTTGATACTTCAATGGTAATTGGGGAAAGAATATCAATATTAGATGGTCTATTATATTTCACGTCCCACCGAAATCAAGGGGCTGCATTCGGTATTTTACAAGGTCAAATGTGGTTCTTCTATATTATTACGGTACTAGTTGTAGGATTTCTTGTTTATTATATTCAAAAGGAAGCGAAAACGAGCCGTTTCTTAGGTATCATCTTGGGAGTCATTTTAGGTGGTGCGATTGGAAATTTTATCGATCGTGTTTTTAGGGGCGAAGTAGTCGACTTTATTGATGTTTATATTTTTACATATGACTTTGCAATTTTTAACGTAGCAGATATGGCTTTAGTTATAGGTGTAGGTTTACTTATTATTAAAATGATACTTGATGAGAGAAAACTAAAGGAGAAATAATTATGGAATTGTTTGAATGGACAGTAGATGAAGAAAATAAAAACGATAGAATAGATAAATTAATTACGACCAAACATGATGAGTGGTCAAGAACCCTAGTACAACAATGGATTAAAGATGGACATATTAAAGTTAATAATGAGCAAGTAAAAACTAATTATAAAGTACAAGTAAATGATATGGTTCTGTTAGAAATTCCTGAGCCTGAAATATTAGAAGTCACACCAGAAAAAATGGATTTAGATATTGTTTATGAAGATGCTGATGTGATAGTTGTAAATAAAGCAAAAGGGATGGTTGTTCATCCAGCACCAGGACATTATTCTGGCACTCTTGTTAATGGTCTTATGTACCATTGTAAAGACCTTTCTGGTATTAACGGTGTAATCCGCCCAGGTATTGTTCATCGCATTGATAAGGATACATCAGGGTTATTAATGGTAGCAAAAAATGACAAAGCACATGAGTCATTGGTAGAGCAACTTAAAGCGAAGACAACAAAAAGAGTGTATAAGGCAATTGTTCATGGAATTATTGCACACGAGCACGGAACAATTGATGCACCAATCGGCAGAGATAAAAAAGATAGACAAAGTATGACGGTAACTGAAGAAAATAGTCGTGATGCGGTTACACATTTTACTGTATTAGAGCGCTTTGAAAACTTTACGTATGTTCAATGCCAATTAGAAACAGGTAGAACACATCAAATTCGTGTTCATATGAAGTATATTGGGTTTCCATTAGCAGGTGATCCTAAATATGGACCGAAAAAGACACTTGAAATTGACGGACAAGCATTACATGCATCAGTATTAGGATTTACCCATCCTCGTACAGGTGAAGAAATGGTTTTTGAAGTACCTTTACCGAAAGAAATGGACGAGCTATTAGATAAATTAAGAAAATAAAGTTATTGACTTCTATGTCGAAATTTGAAATAATGTATTAAGAACTTAATAGGTCCTTTAACTACAGTCCCGTGAGGCTGAGAAGGAAGCGGAAATAATTTAATGGGTGAAGTGTACCTATTAGATAAAATTTGCATGGCTTTATCCTCTCATCAAACGCGGTGAGGGGATTTTTTATTATTGTGACCGCTTCTAACATCTAGTAGTACTAAAAAGTGAGGTGTTTATAATTATGAGTAAACGTGTGATTTTTGACGAACAAGCAATACAACGAGCAACTACGAGAATAGCACATGAAATTATCGAACGTAATAAAGGAATTGAAAATTGTGTACTCGTAGGAATTAAAACAAGAGGGATTTATCTTGCAAAGCGATTAGCAGAACGTATTGAGCAAATAGAAGGCATGAGTATTCCGGTTGGAGAAGTTGATATTACATTGTATAGAGATGATTTAACAGTGAAAACAGCTTCAGAAGAACCTTTATTAAAGGGTACTAATGTACCGATGGATGTAACGGATAGAAAAGTTATCCTAATTGATGATGTCTTATACACAGGCCGCACCGTACGCGCTGCCCTAGATGCATTAATCGATTTAGGAAGACCAGCTCAAATACAACTAGCAGTTCTAATTGATAGAGGTCATAGGGAGCTGCCAATCCGTCCAGACTATGTAGGTAAGAATGTCCCAACTTCAAAAGAAGAAATTATTGCAGCAAATTTAAAAGAAATTGATGAAGTTGATGAAGTAAGTATCAAACAGAAATAAAAGTGGTTCATAAAGATAAACACAGAGGATTTTAAGGGGGAACACACCAGTGGCTAAACAGCAAGAAGTAGGAATTCGAGTAATACCAAGAATAGATAAATGGCTTACTTTAAGTCTTCAGCATTTATTTGCAATGTTTGGTGCAACAATTTTAGTACCATTCTTAGTAGATTTAAGTCCTGCAGTAGCGTTAGTTTCAAGTGGATTAGGTACACTAGCGTATTTACTCATTACAAGAGGACAAGTTCCAGCATACTTAGGTTCTTCGTTTGCATTCATTGCTCCAATAATAGCGGCAACTTCGTTAGGTGGACCAGAAGGAGCAATGGTAGGGAGCTTCCTAGCTGGTCTTGTTTACGGGTTAGTCGCACTGTTAATTAAAGCAAGTGGAATCAACTGGTTGCTCAAATTATTACCGCCAATTGTCGTTGGCCCTGTTATTATGGTTATCGGGTTAGGGTTAGCTGGAGTAGCGATTGACATGGCTATGAACAACCCCGTAACAGGAACATATGATACGCAGTTCTTTATCGTAGCACTAGTCACTTTAACGATTACAGTTATAGCATCAATGTTCTTTAAAGGATTTTTTAGCTTAATTCCAATTATGTTTGGAATCGTTGGTGGTTACTCGTTTGCCTATGTACAAGGATTAATCGACTTTTCTCCAGTTAGTGAAGCTGCATGGTTCGCGATGCCAAACTTTATAGTCCCTTTTGTAACATATAGTCCTTCATTCTCGTGGGAAATTGCATTAATTATGGTTCCGATAGCAGTAGTAACAATCTCAGAACATATTGGTGACCAAATGGTGTTAAGTAAGGTTGTCGGGAAGAACTTTATTGCAAAACCAGGGTTACACCGTTCCCTTTTCGGTGATGGAGTAGCAACAATGATTGCTTCATTCTTAGGTGGACCACCAAATACTACTTACGGAGAAAACATTGGAGTTATTGCGATTACGAGAGTTTATAGTGTGTTCGTCATCGGTGGAGCAGCAGTACTTGCAATTTTCTTCGGATTCATCGGTAAAATTTCAGCATTAATTACTACGATACCAACAGCGGTAATGGGTGGAGTTTCAATCTTACTTTTCGGTATCATCGCATCTTCAGGTTTACGCATGTTAATAGATAATAATATCAACATTGGTTTAAAACGTAACTTAATTATTTCATCAGTTATCCTAGTCATCGGTATTGGTGGTGCGTTCATTCAAGTAACAGACACAATTCAAATTGCTGGAATGGCATTAGCGACAATTATCGGTATTGTTTTACATCTTATATTGCCTGGGAAAGAAGAAAGCTACGGTAAGAAACCAATGTTTGAAATAGAAGAGACAAATTCATAAGCAATCCCTTTAAAATAAGTACAGAGAGACTTAAAAGGGTGTTTAGAAGGAAAAGTATTCAGTACGTTTGATTACTTCTGCTTTGTTACACCCTAAGAATAACTCTTAGGGTGTTTTTTAAAAAATGTACACAGCTTTTTATTTTACATATATGAGAGGGAGATGGCTCATGATGCACCTACTAACTATGCCCATGCTAGATACGGAGGAAATACATTACATCTTACACGAAGCTCAATCATTTTTAAATGGAGAGCGCTGGCAGCCCAATAAAGAAACATTTGTTACAAATTTATTCTTTGAACCAAGTACACGTACGAAATTTAGTTTTGAAGTAGCTGAAAAAAAATTAGGCTTACAAGTGCTAAATTTTGAAGCTCAAACGTCAAGTGTTCAGAAGGGTGAAACACTATATGACACTGTGAAAACGTTAGAAGCGATAGGTACAAATATAGTTGTCATTCGTCATGAGCAAGACCACTATTACGATGAACTCGTAGATAAAATTAATATCCCAATAATAAACGGAGGCGATGGATGTGGGCATCATCCAACTCAATCATTATTAGACTTACTTACAATCAAACAAGAATTCGGCTCATTTGAAGGATTAAAGGTAGTAATCGTAGGGGATATTCGTCATAGTCGTGTCGCGCGTTCGAATGCAGAAGTTCTCCATCGTTTAGGTGCTAGCGTTTGGTTTTCTGGTCCAAGACAGTGGATTGATGAGACACTGCAATATGGACAGTTCATTGATATCGACGATGCTGTTGAAATGGCAGATGTGATGATGATGCTACGAATTCAACATGAGCGTCACGCAGTAAAAACGGTCACAACAGGAAGCTACCATGAAAATTTTGGTTTAACAATAGAAAGAGAAATGAGAATGAAAAAGGATAGCATTATTATGCATCCTGCTCCTATTAATAGGGGAGTGGAAATTGCTGATGAACTAGTCGAATGCCCTCGTTCAAGAATTTTTAAACAGATGACAAATGGGGTAGCTGTAAGAATGGCAGTTTTAAAAAGAGCGATAGAAAAAAGCGGAGGTGCACGTTAATGAATATGTTACTTAAAAATGGAAAAATCATTGATGGAAATGGTGAATTAGTTCAAAGAGATGTTTTAGTAAAAGGAAATAAAATTGAAACGATTGGTGAGAATTTGTCGATAGAGGCTGAAAAAACAATCGATGTGAATGGTCAGCTTGTTATTCCAGGAATGATTGATTTACATGTTCATTTACGTGAACCTGGTGGGGAGCATAAAGAAACAATTGAAACAGGAACACTATCAGCAGCACAAGGTGGTTTCACAACGGTTGCTCCAATGCCTAACACTAGACCAGTACCTGATACGAAAGAGCAAATGGAATGGCTACAAACCCGAATTAAAGAGACGGCTCACGTACGCGTATTACCATACGCTTCTATTACAATTAGAGAATTAGGTCAAGAATTAACGAACTTTGCTGAATTAAAAGAAGCTGGAGCATTTGCTTTTACTGATGATGGTGTCGGTGTACAAAGTGCGGGCATGATGCTAGCAGCAATGAAGGAAGCAGCTAAAGTTGATAAGGCAATTGTTGCACATTGCGAAGATAACACACTAATCAATAAAGGCTCAGTTCACGAAGGAACATTCTCAGAAAAACACGGAATTAACGGTATTCCTTCTGTATGTGAATCAGTTCATATTGCTAGAGATGTGCTATTAGCCGAAGCGGCTGGGGCTCACTATCATGTATGTCATATCAGTACAAAAGAGTCTGTCCGTGTAGTACGTGACGCAAAAAAAGCAGGTATTAAAGTAACAGCAGAAGTAACACCACATCATTTATTACTTTGTGATGAAGATATTCCTTCATTAGATACTAACTTTAAAATGAATCCACCTTTACGTGGAAAAGAAGATAGAGATGCATTAATTGAAGGTCTTTTAGATGGCACAATTGATTTTATCGCGACAGACCATGCACCACATTCTGCTGACGATAAAGCGCAATCAATTCAACTTGCACCATTCGGAATTGTTGGATTAGAGACAGCATTCCCACTTTTATATACAAACCTAGTAGAAAAAGGTGTTATAACGTTAAAGCAATTAGTTGATTGGTTAACTGTTAAGCCGGCAGAAACGTTTAACTTATCATACGGTAAATTAGAAGAGGGAGCACTTGCTGACATTGCTATCATAAACCTAGATAACGAAGAAGCAATTAATCCTGATAACTTTGCATCAAAAGGAAAGAACACACCATTTACAGATTGGAATTGTAAAGGATGGACAACGACAACAATTGTTGATGGGAAACTAGTTTGGGAGAAGAAAGGGGTAGCAAAATGAAACGACAATTAATTTTAGAAGACGGTACAGTATTTGTTGGTAAAGGCTTTGGCTCTGAGGAAGTAAAAGAGGGAGAAGTAGTTTTTAATACAGGAATGACTGGCTATCAAGAAATTTTATCAGACCCTTCATATTGTGGACAAATTGTTACATTGACATATCCATTAATTGGAAACTATGGTGTGAATAGAGATGACTTTGAATCAATTGTACCAGCAGTTCATGGGTTAATTGTAAAAGAAGCAGCAGTACATCCTAGCAACTGGCGTTGTGAAGAATCAATTGATGAACTGTTAAAAGCAAAAGGTATCCCAGGGTTAGAAGGAATTGATACAAGGAAATTAACTAGATTAATTCGTAAACATGGGGCATTAAGAGGAAAGCTTTGCAACATGGATGTAAACGTAGAATCAGTTGTTGCAAGCCTTCAAGATGTTTTATATACAGACCAAGTAGCTACAGTATCAACAAAAGATCCATACCATGCTCCAGGTCGAGGTCATCGTATTGTTTTAGTTGATTACGGTGCAAAACATGGAATCTTACAAAATTTAATTCATCGTGACTGTGATGTGGTAGTTGTTCCTTATAACGCAACAGCTGAGGAAGTATTACGTCTACGTCCAGATGGAATTATGTTAAGTAATGGACCAGGTAACCCAGTACATGTACCAGAAGGAATTGAAATGATTCAATCATTACTTGGGAAGGTTCCTATTTTCGGAATTTGCTTAGGTCATCAATTATTATCATTAGCTTGTGGAGCAACTACAAGCAAGCTGAAATTTGGTCACCGTGGTTCAAATCATCCAGTAAAAGAAATTAAAACAGGTAAAATCGACATTACATCACAAAACCATGGGTATACGGTTGACCCTGAGTCATTAAAGGATACTCGTTTAGAAATGACGCATATCTCTGTAAATGATGGAACGGTTGAAGGAGTTTCACATTTAGATTATCCAGCATTTAGCGTTCAATATCATCCAGAAGCATCTCCTGGACCTGAAGATTCAAACCATTTATTTAACGAATTTATTGAAATGATCGAAGCACATAAATCTACGAAGGTAAAAGGCTAAGGGGGAGACAACATGCCAAAACGTACTGATGTAAAGAAAATTCTAGTAATCGGATCGGGACCAATTGTAATCGGACAAGCTGCAGAGTTTGACTATGCAGGGACGCAAGCATGTCAAGCATTAAAAGAAGAAGGTTATAATGTTGTTTTAATTAACTCAAATCCAGCGACAATCATGACAGATACGACGATGGCTGACAAAGTATACATCGAACCAATTACATTCGAGTTTGTAAGTCGTATTATTCGCCAAGAGCGTCCTGATGGCTTATTAGCTACACTTGGTGGACAAACTGGTTTAAACATGGCAGTAGAGCTTGATGAGTCTGGAATTCTAGACGAATATAATATTGAATTATTAGGTACTAACTTAGGTGCTATTAAACAAGCAGAGGATAGAGATTTATTCCGTACCCTTATGAATGACTTAAATGAGCCTGTTCCTGATAGTGAAATTATAACGACTTTAGAAGGTGCGTATAAATTCGTTGAGCGAGTAGGCTACCCTATCATTGTTAGACCAGCTTATACGTTAGGTGGCACTGGTGGAGGACTTGTATATAATGAAGATGATTTAAAAGAAATCGTAGCTAGTGGTCTTAAATATAGTCCAGTAACACAGTGTTTGGTAGAGAAAAGTATTGCAGGCTTTAAAGAAGTGGAATATGAAGTAATGCGTGATGCTAAAGACCAAGCAATCGTTGTATGTAACATGGAAAACATTGACCCTGTTGGTGTACATACAGGTGATTCAATTGTTGTAGCTCCATCACAAACGTTAGCTGACCGTGAATATCAAATGTTGCGTAATTCTTCATTAAAAATTATTCGTGCTTTAGGGATTGAAGGTGGATGTAACGTTCAGTTTGCTCTAGACCCTGATAGCTATCAATATTACATTATCGAGGTTAACCCTCGAGTTAGTCGTTCATCAGCATTAGCTTCAAAAGCAACTGGTTATCCAATTGCGAAAATTGCAGCAAAAATTGCAGTTGGCTATGCACTAGATGAAATTAAAAACCCTATAACGAAAACAACATATGCTAGCTTCGAGCCAGCACTTGATTATGTAGTAAGTAAAATTCCTCGCTGGCCATTTGATAAGTTCGAAGCTGCAAATCGTTCACTAGGAACACAAATGAAGGCGACTGGAGAAGTCATGGCGATTGGCCGTAACTTAGAGGAATCGCTACTAAAAGCTGTTCGCTCTCTAGAAGCAAATGTATATCATATTGAGCAAGAAGGTTTTGATAAGCTTGAAAATGATGTCATCGATAACCGTTTAGAAAAACCAGATGATGAGCGTTTGTTTATTGTTGGTGAAGCATTACGTCGTGGTTATACAATCGAAAGAATTTGGGAATTAAGCAAAATTGATTTCTTCTTCCTTTATAAATTACAAGGAATCGTCGAGCTTGAAAAGACGTTAAAAGAGCAAGTTGGTAATATTGAAGTTCTTCAAGAAGCAAAAGAAAAAGGATTCTCAGATATCACAATTGCTAAACTATGGGGCAAAGAAGAAAAAGAAATTTATAACCTTAGAGAACAAGAAGGAGTTATGCCAGTTTACAAAATGGTTGACACATGTGCAGCAGAATTTGAATCTGCTACTCCTTATTATTATGGAACATATGAAGTTGAAAATGAATCAGTTAACTCTGATAAGAAAAGCATCCTAGTATTAGGTTCAGGTCCAATCCGTATTGGGCAAGGAATTGAGTTCGATTATGCAACGGTTCATACGGTATGGGCAATTAAAGAAGCAGGTTATGAAGCAATTATTATTAACAATAACCCAGAAACTGTTTCAACAGACTTTAGTACTTCTGATAAGCTATACTTCGAGCCTTTAACAGTTGAAGATGTTATGCATGTTGTTCGAAATGAAAATCCAGAAGGGGTTATCGTTCAATTTGGTGGACAAACAGCGATAAATCTAGCGGCAGATTTACAAGAGCGTGGAGTAAAAATCCTAGGTACAGCTCTTGAAGATATGGACCGTGCAGAAAATCGTGATAAATTTGAGAGCACACTTCAAGACCTTGGTATACCTCAACCATTAGGAAAAACAGCAACATCAGTTGACCAAGCAGTAGCAATTGCAACTGATATTGGCTATCCGGTATTAGTACGCCCTTCGTATGTACTTGGTGGACGTGCAATGGAAATTGTATATCAAGAAAGCGAACTTCTTAACTATATGGCGAACGCAGTAAAAATAAATCCAAAGCATCCAGTTTTAATTGACCGTTACTTAACTGGTAAAGAAATTGAAGTAGATGCGATTTCTGATGGTGAAAATGTGTATATCCCAGGTATCATGGAGCATATCGAACGTGCGGGAGTTCACTCAGGTGACTCAATTGCAGTGTATCCACCACAAACATTAACACAAGAAATCAAAGATTTAATAATAGAGCGTACGATTGCATTAGCAAGAGGACTAAAGATAGTGGGACTTTTGAACATTCAGTTTGTTCTTCATGACAATGAAGTTTATGTGCTTGAAGTAAACCCACGTTCAAGTCGTACTGTACCATTCTTAAGTAAAATTACAGGTGTAGCGATGGCGAACCTTGCAACAAAAGCTATCTTAGGTCAAAAACTCCCGAGCTTAGGATATGAAACTGGATATCATCCAGAAAAGAATGAAGTGTCTGTAAAAGTACCTGTATTCTCATTCGCTAAGCTAAGAAGAGTTGATATTACATTAGGACCTGAGATGAAGTCAACAGGTGAAGTAATGGGGCGTGACTACACACTTGAAAAAGCATTATACAAAGGTTTAATTGCATCAGGAATGAAGATTCCAAAGCATGGTTCCGTATTATTTACTGTAGCCGATAAAGACAAAGATGAAGCAATGGCTCTTGTACGTCGCTTCAATCGCATTGGCTATCATATTTTAGCAACAGCTGGTACAGCAAGTCTAATCCAAGAAGAAAATATCCCAGTAACAGTTGTAAATAAAATTGGTGATGTTAAACCAAATCTGTTAGACGTAATACGCCAAGGACAAGCACAATTTGTTATTAACACATTAACAAAAGGGAAACAACCTGCACGTGATGGCTTCCGCATTCGTCGTGAATCAGTTGAAAATGGCGTTGTTTGTTTAACAAGCATTGATACAGCTGAGGCGCTACTTCGTGTATTAGAACTAATTACATTTGCATCAGAAAGTATGCCAGCAATGGAATAAAGGAGGCGGACCGGATGAAGAAAGGTCTTTTAACGATTGTCCAACAAGAACAAGTCGCTGACCGGATTTTTGAAATCACGCTACAAGGTGAACTGGTAACGAAAATGGTAAACCCAGGTCAATTCGTACATGTAAAGGTGGGCAGAGGGATTGACCCTCTTCTCCGCCGTCCAATAAGTATTTGCAATGTTGACTTAGAAAAGCAATTACTTACAATGTTATATCGAGCTGATGGAAAAGGTACATCACTTCTCTCTGAACGAGTAATGGGAGAGTTAGTCGACGTAATGGGCCCACTTGGAACAGGTTTTCCAGTTGAAGAAGCGAATGAGGGAGAAACCGCACTATTAGTCGGTGGCGGAATTGGTGTTCCTCCACTGTACTACCTCTCTCAACAACTAAAGGCAAGAGGAGTGAATGTTGTCCATGTCCTTGGTTTTGCTTCATCTAAAGATGTCTTTTATGAAGAGAAGTTCGCTGAACTTGGACCAACATATGTAGCTACTGTAGATGGAAGTCATGGCACGAATGGGTTTGTTACAGATGTTATTGATAATGAAAATCTAGCCGACTTTGACATTCTATACTCTTGTGGTCCTAATCCAATGCTTAAAGCATTGGAAGCACGGTTCCATGATAGAAGAGCTTATTTATCACTTGAAGAACGAATGGGCTGTGGAATTGGTGCTTGCTTTGCCTGTGTTTGTCATTTGCAAAATGACCCAACAGGAACATCATATAAAAAAATCTGTAGTGATGGCCCAGTATTTCCAGTAGGGGAGGTTATCCTATGAGTCGTTTAGCAATTGAGTTACCAGGATTATCAATGAAAAATCCAATTATGCCTGCATCAGGTTGTTTTGGATTCGGAAAAGAGTATGCTGAGTATTTTGATTTAAGCAAATTAGGTGCGATTGCAGTAAAAGCATCAACTATAGAGCCACGTTATGGAAATCCAACTCCTCGTGTAGCGGAAACTTCTGCAGGTATGTTAAATGCAATCGGACTTCAAAATCCAGGCGTAGAGAAAATCATGGCAAATGAACTACCTTGGCTTGAAAAATACGATGTTCCAATCGTAGCGAATGTAGCTGGTTCTGAAATGGAAGATTATATAGAGGTAGCAGAAAGGGTGTCAAAAGCACCAAATGTTACGGCGTTAGAACTTAATATTTCTTGTCCGAATGTTAAAAAGGGTGGAATTGCCTTCGGCACGATGCCTGAGGTAGCAGCTGAGTTAACGAAAAAGGTAAAGGATGCTTCTTCCGTTCCTGTCTATGTGAAGCTTTCACCAAATGTATCTGATATTGTCGCTATGGCAAAAGCTGTTGAAGCTGCAGGTGCGGATGGACTATCAATGATTAACACATTACTGGGTATGAGAATTGATTTAAAAACAAGAAAGCCAATCCTAGCAAATGGGGCAGGAGGGTTATCTGGTCCCGCAATTAAACCAGTAGCCATTCGAATGATTCATCAAGTAAGCCAAGCTGTTTCGATTCCGATTATTGGAATGGGTGGGATTCAAACGGCTGAAGACGTAATTGAGTTTTTCTTAGCAGGTGCAAGTGCAGTCGCAGTAGGTACGGCAAATTTTGTAGACCCATTCATTTGTCCAACAATTATAGAGGAGCTACCAACGTTATTAGACGAAATGAAGGTAGAGCACATCTCAGAATTAACTGGAGGGAGTTGGAAAGAGTAATGAGTCAACCAGTAATTATTGCTTTAGATTTCTCAAGTGAAAAAGAGGTTACTAATTTTTTAACACCTTTCGAGGGAGAAAATTTGTATGTAAAAGTGGGAATGGAGCTTTTCTATAGCACAGGTCCAGCTTTAATTGAAAAGCTTAAGGACCGAGGGCATAATGTATTCTTAGATTTAAAGCTTCATGATATTCCTAATACTGTTAATAAAGCAATGAAGGCACTTGCTAGATTAGATATAGATATTGTTAACGTTCATGCTGCTGGAGGAAGTGCGATGATGAAGGCTGCCCGTGAAGGCTTAGAGGCTGGAACGGCTGCAGGTACTACTCGTCCGAAATTAATTGCGGTGACTCAGCTTACTAGTACCACAGAAGAAATGATGCAAAATGAACTTAGAATTCAAGGCTCTCTTGAAAGCACAGTAAAAGGATATGCTCAATTAGCAGAAGCTAGTGGGCTAGATGGAGTTGTTTGCTCTTCATTAGAAGTCCCTTTAATAAAGGAAGCATGTCAGTCATCCTTTATTACGGTAACCCCTGGAATTAGATTAGCTGGAGATGCAGTAGGAGACCAAAAACGTGTCACTACTCCTGAGCAAGCTCGTAAGCTAGGTAGCTGGGGAATTGTTGTTGGTCGTAGTATTACTGGAAGTGCCGATCCAAAGACAGCTTATGAAAAAGTACTCAGAGAATGGGAGTGTCAGTCATGAAAGAAGCAATTGCAAAGCATTTACTAGAAATTAAGGCAGTAAGCTTAAGCCCAAGTGAACCATTTACATGGAGCTCTGGAATGAAGTCGCCAATTTATTGTGATAACAGATTAACTTTGTCATATCCAGCTATTAGAAGAGAAGTAGCTTCCGGACTTGAACAGTTAATTAAAGAAAATTACTCTACTGTCGATGTTATTGCTGGAACTGCTACAGCAGGTATTCCTCATGCAGCGTGGGTTAGTGAAAGAATGGACTTGCCAATGGTGTATGTTCGTAGTAAGTCAAAGGGCCATGGTAAAGGAAACCAAATAGAAGGTGCGATCAAGTCTGGAGACAAAGTAGTCGTTGTTGAAGACTTAATTTCAACTGGTGGTAGTGTTATTACAGCAGCTGAAGCGTTACGTGAAGCTGGAGCTGAAGTAATTGGAGTTGTAGCAATCTTTACATATGGTTTAGAAAAGGGAAATACGCAGCTTGAAGAAGCAGGACTAGCATATTCAGTACTGACTGATTATGAAACATTAATCCAAGTTGCTCTTGAAAGCAACCATGTAACAGATGAAGAAGTAACGAAGCTAAAAAAATGGCGTGAAAATCCATCAACAACTGAATGGATGAATGGATAATTACGAAAAAAGGATGGGATAATAGGTCAAAATCGGACCTTTTGTTCCATCCTCTTATTAATATAGTGGGAATTCTAGTGTGAACGTTGTAGTTTTTCCGACTTCACTTGATACACTGACCTTTCCATTATGTGCTTCAATAATTTCCTTTACAATTGCTAAACCAAGCCCGTGTCCAGCCTTTTTAGAATTTCTAGCTTTGTCCACACGATAGGTCCGTTTAAATAAATGGGGTAAATGTTCAGCTTGAATGCCTTGCCCTTCGTTAGTAATATCGATAGTTAAATTATCGTGCTCAATTTTCACTTCAATTACTAATGGTTTATCGGAATCCCCATATTTTATTGCGTTTTCTATTATGTTATCCAATGCCCGGTTAAGATAGACAATATCGACTTCAATTGAAAGTGAATGAAAAGTATCTTTCAATTCTTTGTCCCAATACACTTTAACAGCAAATTTGTCTATTGGCTTCGTTTTTGTCCCCATTTCAATAAGTTCAATTATTTGTAACAAGGACTTTTTCTCTTTACGTAATATTGACTTGTTACTCTCAAGTGAACTTAATTCATGCATATCTTTAACTAATCGATTTAAGGAAAGAATTCGCTGATTCATTTTCTCTAAATACATTTTTTCTTCTTCTTTAGGGATTATGCCATCTTGAAAAGCTTCAATATACCCTGAAATCACAGTTAGCGGAGTTTTAAAATCGTGTGACAAGTTAGAGATAAGCTCAGATCTTGCCTTTTGCACCTTTTTTAACTCTTTATTTTTTTCAGTTAACTGCCTATTCGTTGTAATTAATTCTTTCGTTCGAGCTTCAACAATTTGTTCTAATTGGTAATTTAATTGGATGAGTTCATTATGTAAATGCTCTTTTTCTTCCAATCGATTTTCTAACTGATGAAGCAAATAATCAATATGGCTACTCATTGAATTGAATGAGTCTGTTAAGTGTTGGAATTCTGTGAATTTCGATTTAGTTATGATGTCGGTTGTCCCAGTACCTAGTTTACTAAAACCATAGATTAAATCGTTGATCGGCGTAGTTATGCTTGTGCGTAACATAATAGAAAGCATGATACATAAACAAAGTAAAAGAAATGACATTAAGGCAATTTGGGTAATAATTTTTGATTCGCTACCTTTGATAAACTCTGTTGTCATTACTTTAATTGGTCCTACAAGCGATTCTTTTGGAAGTACATATCCTAGGTACCAGTCAGTTGTAGGAATTACACTAGAAAGAAGGATATTATCATCCTGTAAATAAGAGATTTTAGGTAATTGCTTATTGTTAGCTAACCGATTTTTTATTTCTAAAGCCTTAAAGTGATCGATTCCATTTTCTTGTATTGCAATTAGACTGCCTTCTTTATCTACTAAAAAAGAATAGGCATTATCATCTTTGAATTTGATATTTAAGATATTATTAATGACCGTTTCAATTGTAATGTCAGCGCCTACAACACCAAGTAATGTTTCATTATCGTAAACAGGTGTAGTAGAAGAAAACATAAGCATTCGATGTGTTACGTCTAAGTATGGCTCTGTCCATATGGTTCTATTAATATCATGATTGTTAGTCAAAGCTGATTGATAGAATGGGTAATCGGTAATTGGCGTAGATGGATCGAAAAATCTTTCAGAGACTTCCCTTTCTAAATTCATTGCAGGAAAAATACGCCAAGATGAATCTGGCATAATAAAATAAATAGCTGAAATATTGTCGTTTTGCTTAAGTGATTGTTGAAATAATGGCTCTAAGTATTTGCTTCTTGATAAATTATCAAGTAATTCAACCGTTATTTCCCTCTGACCGAGCACTCCTACATTAGATGAACCTCTTTGAACAATCTGGTCCCAATAATAACCTTCTTCAGCTTTTGTTAATACTATTTCTTCAATAGGCATATATGTATCTTGATTTTGAAATATTTCCTCTGTCATTTGTTTAACCATCATAACGTTTTGTTCAACAAGCTTTAACTCTAAGTCGATATGCTGAGCTTGTCCTAAGATATTTCGTTGATACACTTCAATTAAATGTTCACTAATGGCTTCAGTTGAATTAGAGGCACTTTCATCTAAGGATGTTTTTACAAACTTCATTGAATAAGTTCCGAAAATAATGATAGGAATGATAGCAACGATTAGCATGACTACTAAAATTCTGAATGAGAATGATTTAGTAAGTACTTTCCAATTAAAATTCTTACGTATTATCTTCATTAAATTTGTAACCTACGCCTCGAATATTTAGTAAAATCTTAGGATTCTTCGGGTCTTCTTCAATTTTCTTTCGCAAATTCCCAATATGTACTTTGACAGTCTTCGTATTTAAATATTGTTCATAACCCCATATTTTTTCTAATAGATGTTCCGTACTAAATACTTGCTTTGGGTGTGCCATAAAAAAGCTTAGCAACTGAAATTCTTTTGCTGAAAGGGTCAAGGGTCTATTATGTAGCAAAGACTCGTGCTTCTTTAAATCAAGCTTTAGAGATTTTGAAATGAGAAATGAAGGTTCTTCATTTTTCATTTCTTCATTAAAAGGTTTCTTTAATAGTCTAACCCTTCTTAAATGTGCTTTCATACGTGCAATTAATTCGTTCGGACTAAACGGTTTGCTAATATAATCATCTGCTCCGATAGTTAACCCAACTATTTTATCGACCTCAGTATCTTTACAGCTCAGAAATAGAATAGGAGTTTCTGAGAATGTACGAATCGTTCGACAAACATCTAAGCCACTTACATCTGGTAAAAAGATATCAAGTATGATTAGGTCTGGCTTTTCCTCTTTTACTACTTCAATCCCTTTAAGACCTTCTTGGACTACTGTGTATGTATACCCTTCTTTCTTTAAATAAAGGCTGAGGAGTTCCCCGATTTCTTCTTCATCATCTATTACGACAATATGCTCAAATGCCATCGTGTCCTCCTAATAATCTTTTATTATCATCATATTGTATTTTTTAAAGTTAGTCTACGAAATATTCTAACTATTTACACTATCTTTACTTTATTTTTACTCTCTTAGAGATGTTATTTTACTTTGAGATTGTACGATTAGTTTTAATATTAATCTATTTACTTGGATGGAAGGGGGACATTTAATGAAACATATTAAAGGAATTAACGGTAAGGCACAAAGTTTAGAAAGAAGATTAAAAGATGGTGAGTTACGAGATGTTCAAGGTTTATCATTACCAATGGGGTGTACAACAGTATTTGATCCCGGTTGGGAAGCTGATGACAGTGGTACAGGTTTAGCTAATGCGTGTCAACCGATGGAACGAGATTTATATGGCTGCTATGGTGATTGTTGGTGGGCTGCTCAAGTACCTGATGGATTGGTGAAACATACAACTTGGCATGAAGAATGTCCAGCAGCAGTTAGAGATTGGCAGAAATTGAAATTTGTTGGAGAGTAGGTGGTATATAAATGAAGAAACAAATGAAAAGAGGGACACGTTGGGGGATTTGGTCTTTAAATTTAATTATTCTACTACTAGTATGGACAGCCTGTAGTAATCAAGATGAAGTAAAGGAAGGACCAGTTGAGGACGAGCCAGTAAATGTTGTATTAGAAACAGAGTATAGTAGTCTAATCCAAAGCTCATGTCTTACCTGTCATGCAGTAGAGAATGGTAAAGCTGAGCGCATTAGTGATATAAGGAAAACTCCTGAGGGTTGGGATTTAACCATTTCTAGAATGCAGGATGTCTGGGGACTTGATATAACACATGAAGAAAAGCGAGAAATTATAAAAGAGTTAAGTCATACAAATGGTTTGGCACCTGCAGAGATGGAAGAATCTATGTATTGGATTACTAGAGAAGGTACGACAATTGAGGATGATAGAGGTGTTTTTGCCCAATCATGTTTACAATGTCATTCGATTGGCCAACCATTAGCGCAAAGGAGAACTGATGAAGAATGGGATAAGCTAAAAGATTTTCATGTAGCCTTTAATCCAGCAATGATTTATCAGTTACGTGCAGTTGATTGGGACGAAGAAGCAGGTCGAGCGATTAAATACTTACAAGAAAATTACGGATTCCATACTAAGGAATATGAGGAGTGGCAAGGCAATAAGGTTACTCACAATCCAGCTGGTGAATGGCGCATTGTTGGGATTTCACCTACCTATGGAATGTATACAGGCACCTCTACTTTTACTGGTGAGGGTGATGACTTCCGTGAAGAGCGAACGATTGCTGTGAATGGTGAACAAATACATCACAAAGGTAATTCAATTCTTTATAGTGGCTATTCATTACGAACTAGTTTAGACGGTGAGGAAAGATTCAGAGGTTACTATAACTTTGACCGTGCAGGGAAGAAGATAACTGGTTCAAGAGTAAAAGTAGGCGATACTGGAATTTATGCTAATGAAGTTTATTATCCAATAGACAGCAATGAACTATTAGATGTTTGGCCAAAAAGTATCCAAAAGGGTATAAAAACAAAAGTTCATATTGCGGGAAGTGGTTTACCTGAAAATATTGCGCTAGAGCAAATAAAAACAAATGACATGTTACAAGTTTCGAGTATTGAGCAACAAAATGACGATTTATGGCTTGATGTTGAAATTCAAACGAATGTAACTGATTTGGTAGTGACGGAGATATCTGTTGAAGGTGTGTCTAATACAGTATCTATCACATTATTTAACGAAGTCGACTTTATTAAAGTAACTCCAGAATATGGTTTAGGACGTTATGGAGACGAGCATGGTAGAAAAAGTGTTCAATTCCAAGCGATTGCCTACTCTTTTGGTCCTGATGGTATTCAAGGAACAGAAGATGATGTTGCGCTCGGTCCAGTACAAGCAAATTGGAGTATGACAGACTATAGTTCTTGGGGGGAGGAACATCATGATGACCAGTTCATTGGTAAATTAGATGAACATACAGGTATGTTTGAACCTGCTGGTCACGGTCCAAATCCAGAAAGAGAATGGAATACGAACAATGCAGGTGGTGTAAATATTCACGCAGTTTATGTTGATCCTGTGACGGGTGAACATTTAAGTGCAGATGGGTTCTTATTATCAACAGTTCCAGACTTTGTTCCAAAAGTTTACTAATAGGAGGATATTCATGCTACAAAAAACAGTATCTACTGAGATTGTATTATCTAATGAAATTGTATTTTATGTTGATGACGAGCCCTATATTTTTCAAGGACTAAGCGGAATTATTACAGCCCTGGATGGGGTTTCAGAAGCAATTATAAAATATATGAAACGAAATAAACCAATCAATACAGGTGAAATCGTAGATGGTTTATCAACAACATTTTCAAGAGTAGATATTGAAGAAGCAATTGATGAATTAATCAAATCTAGTGTCTTATATGAACAAGGGGATAGAAAACACCCCCTTGTTCGTACAACGGATGTCCCTAATGCTACAGAGCTACCAATTGCAACATTGGTATTTCACCTAATCAATTCTTGTAATCTAGGTTGCACGTATTGCTATGCTGGTGACGGTGAATATGGTGCTCCACAAAAAGTTATGAGTCAACAAACCGCAACGGATGCAATTGATTTTCTCATCCGAGAATCAAAGCATTTAAACGATATTTCAGTCATTCTTTTCGGTGGGGAACCTTTCTTAAATTGGAAGCAGTTAAAGTATATTGTTGAATATGGAAAACAAGCTGCTGAACGAACTAATAAGAATATCAGCTTTTCATTAACAACAAATGGAACGCTTTTAAATGATGAGAGAATTGCATTTATTAAAGAGCATAATATTGGTGTTTCCGTAAGTATGGATGGTGATGAAAAAACACAAGATAAGTGGCGGCCTTTTCAAAATGGTGCAGGTTCATACAAACTAGTTAGCTCAAATGTTAGGAAGCTAGTAGCAGAAAAATCAGGGAAGCCCGTTGCGGCAAGAGTTACTTTGACTAAAGGGTTTCCGTATGTTCGTGACACGTTACATCACCTTTTTAGTT
This sequence comes from Bacillus sp. FJAT-45350, assembly GCF_002335805.1. Taxonomy (NCBI): domain Bacteria; kingdom Bacillati; phylum Bacillota; class Bacilli; order Caryophanales; family Bacillaceae; genus Bacillus; species Bacillus sp. FJAT-45350. The sequence goes on from NZ_NISU01000001.1 coordinate 485,032, forward strand.
TAGGGTTTCATGAAGTAGGTTTTGCACCGGTGACTGAAACAGATGAAATGATGATGCTGGCTAGACCGGAAATGATGGATCTCCTAGATCAGTTTGAAGAGTTGGCAAATGACTTTATCGAAAGTGTGAAACAAAATGAGTACTTAGGTTTCTCGAATCTAACAAACTTACTCAGTGACTTACATCAAGGGCAAACAAAGGCTTATGGGTGTGGTGCTGGTTTAGGTTTTATGGCCGTTTCACCAGGTGGGGACTTGTATCTGTGTCATCGCTTTAATGAAGACCCTGAAGTTCAATTAGGTGATATTTATCAAGGGATAAATCGTGAATTTCAACAAAAACTCCTCAAGGACCTTCATGTTGATACAAAAACAACATGCTCACGTTGTCCTTTAAAGCATAGCTGTGCTGGGGGTTGTTATTACGAAGCAAAGGAACAACAAGGAGAAATAACTGCACCAAATCTACATTACTGTAATTGGATGCTACGCTGGACAAAGATTGGATTAGAAACATATGTACGGATTATGAAGGAAGATTCGAGTTTTATGGACCGAATGACAGGAACAAATTATTGTCAAACAAATTAGTATTTCGAAGTTAGGAGTGACAAATATGAGTGTAAGGTTAGATAGTCGAATCATCTATCCAATCTTGGTGTTTATCTTAATAGCTTCCATAGTAGGGATATATACACAAAAAGTAACATCAGCTGCTACTGAAGTTAAAGAAACCCTTTATATTAGTGGTTATGATATGACAATCGCAGTTGACCCTATAAAAATGGAAATAATTGAAGAAATTCCAATCAAAGGTCCAAATCGTGACATGACTTGGACGAAGGATGGTCAAACACTTTTTGTTAATAGCGCTGGGCGACAAGAGGTAGCCGTTGTAAATACAATCAAAAACGAAGTCGTAGATACACTTACTTTTAGTGAACCTTCAAACCAAATTACTGCAAGAATTTTTGGGATAGCAGTTGATGAAAAGGGAGAAACATTATATGCAACATTAATGAGAACAAAACGTAAGCCAGCTGAACTTGTTCCACTAGATCCTATTATTGCAGTGATGGATTTAGAGACTAAGGAAGTTGTTAAGGAAATTGATGTTCCTGTAGGTACACATGCATTACAGTTTTTAGAGGACCCTACTAAGCTAGCAGTTTGGGCAAAAGACCTCTATATGTTAGATCTTACAACAGACGAGTTAACAAAATATCATGAATTAATGCTTCCGAGTAATCCAAATGAACAAGGAATTGCAAACTATTTATATTTTTGGAATCGGGATAAAGAAAGTGCAAACTCTTTAACAGCAGGTATGTTCAAGTTTTTCCCAGATACCGAGGAAGTAACAGAAAATATCTTTATGGTTGACAGGAAAACAGCTGAAGTAACCGATATCGAACTTCCAGAACCTATTGGTTTGTTCTCTGTAGTAGTTACAAATGATAAAAAATATGCGTATGGAGGAATGAACTATATCCATAAAATTAAGCTCGATACAATGGAAATTGAGTCAATCGTTCATGAGCCAGGTACATCATATGGATATAACTTAAGTAGTGATGGACAAACGCTATATGTTTCAGGTGCTGGAGCAGATTTATCATTTATTGATACAAACTCGATGGAGTATAAGAAAATTCTAGAATTACCAACGGATACGATGGATATTCGAGTTGTTCAAGTACAACAATAGATAAGCATTCAAGGAGGTTAACATGGAACTCGTAGTTGCGATTCAATCGTTTGAAGACTTAGGGATAATTCAAACGCCATGGGGTTACGATAAATTAACAGCAATGGAACAAGAAACTAGTCAATCATTTTACAATGCATTGAATGAAACGATTGGAGAATTACAACCAAAACGAGTGTATTTTGGTTCAGAGTTCTGTCAATATCGTCTATGTGATGAGGATGAATTAATTGAAGCATTTGAAGTAACTCATCAGAACGGACTACAGTTTTCTTTTGCTGCACCATACTTACCACAAAGTGGAATGAAGTCGCTCGAGCGACTTCTTAACCACCTTGCAAATTATATCCAAGAAAATTATCCAGAGGTAGAAGTGGAAATTATCTGTAATGACTGGGGAGTATTGCACTTTATTAAGACTTATCATGGGCACATTTTTACACCTGTGTTAGGTAGATTATTGAATAAGATGATTCGAGATCCACGTGTGACCCAGCATTATAATCGTGAAGATGCACCTAAATTAGCAAACTCGCAATTTAAACAATCTAGTTATACAGTTCATTACTACCGTGATTTTGTAAAGAGTGCAGGTGTTCAACTAATCGAGTTTGATAATACGAGCCAAGGTCTAGAGCTTGAAGAAGGATTTTCAGATTTTCAAATTGCTATTCATTTTAATTATGGTTGTATTGCTACAGGGCGTACATGTTTAGTTGGTAGCTTACACGTTGAGCAATCAGAAAAATTTCGGGGGCACATTGCTTGTAAACAACAATGTCGTCAGTATACTGCTGAAATGATTAATAAACATCCAAGAATTAATTCGTTACAAAACCGTGTTTTTCAAAAAGGAAACAGCGTGTTCTTTCAACAAAATTTTGAGCAAATGAAGGAAGGTTTGCAAGTAGCTAAACAAAACAATGCCCATCGAATTATATATAGTCCAAGGCTTCCGGTTTAAAATGCGATAAGTGAGGTGAGTTTTAATGAATGTTCTAGCACCAATTAGTAGTGCAGAAGAAGTAGAAATGCTTGCTGAAAATGGAGCAGAAGAATTTTATTGTGGAGTTCTTCCTACAGAATGGATCAAAAAATTTTCAGCTGGTGTTTGGATGAATCGCCGTAACCCTCAAGCTAGTCTACCTTCTTATGAAGAATTTGCTTTATTAGTAGAACGATCACAAAAATATAGTATTCCAGTTTTTATCGCATTAAACGCACCTTATTATACACAAGACCAGATCCCGAGTATTTTAGAGATGGTTAAAGAAACACAGTCGTTAGGAGCAGGAGCTTTTATTGTTAGTGATATTGGATTAATGAAAGCGATCAAAGACCATGTCCCTAATGCTCAAATTCATGTAAGTAGCTTAGCTACACCAATAAATAAACATAGTGTTCATATGTTTAAAGAGCTTGGTGCTAATCGAATTGTTTTTCCAAGAAGCTTACATTTAGATGAGATCGCTGAGATTATTGATGCCGGTGGAAAAGAGATAGAATATGAGGTTTTTATCCTGAATGATGGTTGTATTTATGAAGAAGGTAATTGTTTTACGACTCATAATCAAGTTGGTGCTTTTTGTTCAACTGAAAATTGGGATTTTGAATGGCAACCTTCAAATGGAGATAAAACATTCTCTTCTTTAGAAACAGTTAAACTAGAACAACATATTAAGGATTACAGAGAATTTGTTTGGTATACAAATAGCTGTGGTTGTACATTGTCAGATCAGGGGTTACCACTTGGACCGTGTGGTTTGTGTGCTTTACCCAGCTTAGCAAAAATCGGAGTGAACTCTCTGAAAATTGTTGGTAGAGAAACATCACCATATCGAAAATTAGCAAGTGTCCAATTGGTTTCTGAAATTGTTCGTTCAGTCAGAGAGGGCGTAGAAGAAAAAAGTGTAAAAGAAAAAGCGATTCGCATTCGTAAAACACCGGATAAATGTGCTTCTGGATATATGTGCTACTACAAATAGAGGGGGCCATCAATGAAAAAATATAAATGGCTATTCCCTTATATTAAACCATATACGCCACATTTGGTTGTAGTGCTAGTCATTTCGTTAGTTTCGACGGCATTATCACTAAGTTATCCTTATTTTACTAGTCTGTTAATTGATGATGTACTAATCAATCAAACGTACTCGCTAAAATCAATTGTTTTTCTTGCTTTTGGTGCTATGTTTGCAGGATATGTCCTTTCATCATTTAATAGCTTATTGTACTTACATGTCACACTTCAAATGCTTAGAAATCTAAGACGTGATTTATTTCTTCGCATTCAGAAAACAAAGTACCGTTTCTTTGTTCATCGTAAAGTTGGAGATATTATTACACGCTTGAACGGGGATGCGGCTGAAGTTCAAAGTGGCTTAACGGATACGATATTACAAGCGATAATTCAAGTGTCAACCTTCATTTTTGTAGCAAGTATGCTTTTGTGGTTAGATTTTAAGCTAGCGTTAGTATGTTTTTTATTTATGCCAGTTCTTATTTGGGCAATTGTTTATTTTCGACCGTTGATTGTAAGCGTTACCACGGATATGAGAAAGCAGCATAGTACATTACAAAGTTTTTTAATAGAACGATTAAATGGTATTAAACTAATTAAATTTGTTAGTGCAGAAACTAGAGTGACTGTTGAATTTGACAAACAAGTAAAAGAAATAAATCAAAAATCTTTTCGCTATAGTCTTCTTTCAACACTTGCTGAAGGAATCCCAAGAATAGCAATCCTTCTATCTACTATTCTTGTCTTTAGTTGGGGTGGACATTTAGTATTAACCGAGCAAATGACTATTGGAGCACTTGTGGCATTTACAGGCTATCAGGCTCGTTTATTTGGACCAGTTCAGAGTATTGCAGCCTTATATATGCGATTTCAACGAATGAATGTATCTTTAGGTAGATTAGAGGAACTCGTTCAACAAACAGAAGTTGAAATATATGAAAAAAGCGGAGGGAACCATTCTAAAGTAGGAGAAAATGAGCCGCTCCTAACTTTAGAAAATGTGTCCTTTGGTTATCAACAAGATAAACACCTACTACATGGTGCTAATTTTAAGATGGACAAAGGGGAAGTTGTTGCTATCGTTGGACCGAGTGGGATAGGAAAAAGCACATTTATTGATTTAATAACGGGACTGTACCAACCAACAAATGGTTCAATCGGTTTTAAAGGAACTAACATTGAGGAACTTTCATTAAGCCAGTTAAGAGCTCAAATTGCTGTTGCAACTCAGCAAGCTCCTCTTTTTAACGGATCAATCTTTGAAAATATAAAATTTAGTCAACCTAATGCTACTCTTGAAGAAGTGAAAGAGGTAGCCGAGCTCGTTGGACTTCATGAAGACATTAGTACTTTTGAAGCCAGGTATGAAACGTTGATTGGAGAAAGAGGTAGTGCGTTATCTGGTGGACAAAGACAAAGAATTGCCTTAGCTAGAACGCTTCTTCAAAAGGCAGACTTATATGTTTTAGACGAAGCTACGTCAGAGGTTGATATTCAAAGTGAAAAAGCAATCTTCAAACGATTAAGAAATAGCGGACGAACGAGAAACGTCATTATAATTAGCCATCGTCTTTCTACATTAGATTGGGTTGATTCTACATGGGTCGTTCAAAACGGTCAACTTTTTCGAAAGGAGGTCGGTTATGAAAAAGAAACAAGTTAAAATTGGTGTCATTGATAGTGGTATAAACCCTTATCACTCCCATATTGGAGAAGTGAACGGTGGAATTTCTATAAGTGTAGGAAAAGATATGTATTTAGAATGGAATAGTGATTTTCGAGATAGATTAGGTCATGGTACTGCAGTTGCAGCAGCGATACGTGATGAAATGCCAGATTGTGAGTTGTATGCGATTCGAATTTTTAATGAACAATTAACTACGTATCCGACTGTATTATGCGCAGCATTGGAATGGGCTATAGCTGAAGAACTCGATATTATCAATCTTAGTTTAGGAGTCATGAATGAATCAGTGGAACTGAAGCAATTATGTCAAGAAGCTAAAGAGAAAGGGATATTTGTTGTTGCAGCTTTAGATGAAGACCGTGGCTTTATTTATCCTGCGAGGTATGAAGGGGTATTAGCAGTATCGGCAGGGGAATATTCTAAGGGAGAGTTTGAATATAGTCATGACAATTGCTTTAGAGCTTGTGGATATCCGAAAGAATTAAATGGAGACATACAAAGGTACAATCTCCATGGACATAGCTTTGCATCTGCTAGGTTCACTGGAATGATCGGAAAAACTATAAAGGAACAAGATGAGAAGAATTACTCAAGTATATACGAACTATTAATTAAAGAGGGGCTGAAAAATAAATGACTAAGAACTATCAATTATTTATAAATGGAAAATGGGAAAACTCAGTTTCAGGAAAAACATTTCAAACAATTAATCCAGCTACAGGTGAGGTACATGCAACAGTAGCAGAAGGTGGAGCTGAAGATATTAATCTTGCAGTTAAAGCTGCTCGTAAAGCATTTGAGGTAGGACCGTGGGCTGAAATGACTCCAAGTGACCGAGGACGTTTATTATACAAAGTTGCTCAAAAACTATGGGATAATGCAGATAGACTTGCAGAAATTGAATCAACTGATAATGGGTTACCTATTAATGAAACAAAATTAATTGCTATGCCAGCGACGATTGATGTACTAGAGTTTTATGCTGGACTAGCAAACAAAGTTCAAGGGGAGACGTTAGCATCTCCGGGGAACCGATTTAATTATACTTTACGTGAACCTTTAGGAGTTATAGGTGCAATTGTCCCATGGAATTTCCCATTGATGTTAACGATGTGGAAGCTAGCGCCAGCATTAGCTGCTGGAAATACAATTGTCATTAAGCCTGCAGAACAAACACCAGTAAGTATATTAGAACTAGCAAAGATTTTTCAAGAAGCGGGAATTCCTGATGGAGTGATTAATGTTGTACCTGGTTACGGCGCAACAGCTGGTGATGCGCTTGCATCACATCCTGAAGTAGACAAAATTGCGTTTACTGGATCAACAAATACAGGTCGTCTTGTTATGCAGTCAGCTAGTAAGAATTTAAAACCTGTCAGCTTAGAATTAGGCGGAAAATCACCAAATATCGTATTTGAAGATGCTGATATTGAAAGTGCAGTTAATGGTTCGATGTTTGGAATCTATTTTGCACAAGGTCAAGTTTGTGCCTCGGGATCTAGATTGTTCGTTCAAGAAAGTGTTTATGATAAATTCATGAGTGAATACGTCCGAAAAGTAGAAACGATTCGTGTAGGGAACCCGCTAGAACAAACGACTCAAATGGGACCGCAAGTAACCGAGGAACAATTAAAAAGAATCGAATACTATGTAGCCTCAGGATTAGAAGAAGGTGCAAAAGTTGTTACAGGAGGTAGACGTAATCAAAGTGCTGGCAGTGGATATTACTACACACCAACAATTTTTGAAAATGTAACGAACGAAATGAAGATTGCTAGAGAGGAGATTTTTGGTCCAGTCGTCTCAGTTATCCGATTTAAAGATGAGGAAGATGCTCTAAGGAAAGCAAATGATACAGTGTATGGTTTAGCTTCAGGTGTATGGACTAACAATTTAAAAAGAGCTCATCGAATGGCTAAAGGACTACATGCAGGAACGGTTTATGTTAATACATTCAATATGTTAGATAGCACTGCTCCATTTGGGGGTACAAAGCAAAGTGGTTTTGGTAGAGAGCTAGGGGTGCAAGCGATGGATATGTATACACAAACGAAACATGTATGGGTTGACTTAAATGAACAAGGGTTAAATTGGTACGGAGTTTAATAGACACAAAAAATGTCGTCATTCTTCATATATTGAGGGATGGCGGCATTTTTATATATTAAAGTACCTATAGCTCCATTCATTGAAAAATAAGTGTCATATTTTAGATTATCTGACACAATTTATTCGAATGATGTTACACTAATATGTAGAAATATTAGTAAATTAAAACTCTATTATATAAGTAAATAAAGTGAGAGGACCTTTCGTATGAAATTAAAAACTAAATTATTTTTAGGATATGCATTTATATTTGTAATCGTTATTATATTAGCTGTTACAGCAATCAATGCTTTAGAGCAGCAAAAAAAACGTCTAGATGAGGTAGTTAACAATAATTATGAAAGGGTGAATCTTGCAAAAAATTTAATCAATCAAACACAGAATTCTGGTAGAGAAATAAGAGAAATATTACTAGTAGGCAGTAACTATGATCCAGAACCAATTGCAGAAATGCGCCAACAAGCTTCAATTATGTTAAACGCTTTAACAGAAATACCTACCGATAATGAAGAAAAAGAAGAAGTAATAGGAGAATTTGTTTATTTAAATTCTGCTTACGATGAACTAATACAACAAGTACTCACACTAGTTTTAGTTGATGACATTGATATTGCAACTAAGTTGTTATTAGATGACAACCGAGATTTAAGGGAACAGTTAGTTGACCGGGCTAATAAATTAACCTTGCTTGAAGAAGAGTCTATGGATTTAGCAATCCAAAACTCTGAAAATAGGTATACATACATCGCAAGTTTTATGTTAATCATTAGTGGAATTGCAGCTATACTTGTTATTATAATCACATTATTAATGACTAAGAATATTTCTGAAAGTATTAAAAAAGTTAGTCGAGTTATAAGTAGTGTTCCTAATCATTCCACTACAGAGTTACCGAGAATTGAGATAACTACTAACGATGAGTTAGGAGAGATTGCCAATTCTTACAACAGTATGGCAAAATCACTTGAGGATCATGCAATACAGGAAAGTAAACTAAATGATCAATTAATGAACGAAAATTGGATGAAAACTAAATTTGCTGAAGTAGGTACGATGATTCAAGGTACGAAAGATTTGAAGAAGTTTAGTGAGCAATTTATCCAAAAAATAGCAAAAATGTTGAATGCAACATACGGGGCCTTATATATTAAAGATGAAAAGAGTACATTCCTACATAATTACGCTTCATATGCAGGAAACAAGAAAGAGTTAATTGAACGAAAAATACAAATAGGTGAAGGTTTAGTAGGTCAATGTGCGTTAGATAATAAAAAAGTACACATTGAATCTCTTCCAGAAAATTATATAAAAATTCAGTCAGGTTTAGGTCAGGCAAATCCAAAAGCATTGCTTATACTCCCTATTGAATTTGACGGTGAAGTGTTAGGAGTGATTGAATTAGCGAAACTAGAGCAATTTACGACACGTCAAATAAGACTTCTTGAACAAATTTGTAATGTGACGGGTACGAGCATAAACCGAATACTCGATCATATGAAAATCGAAGAACTATTAGCTGAATCCCAAGCATTAACAGAAGAGTTACAGGCGCAAACGGAAGAACTACAAAGCCAATCAGAAGAACTTCAACAGCAACAAGAAGAGCTGTCAATGACAAATGAACAGTTACACGAGGAATACAGAAATTCAGAGGAAAAAGCGAAGCAGCTAGAAAAAATACAAGTAGATTTAGAACAAAAAAATCAAGATATTGAACTTAGTTCTAAATATAAGACAGAGTTTCTTGCAAATATGTCTCATGAATTACGTACGCCACTTAATAGCATGTTGATTTTATCTGAATTGTTATCTCAGAATATAGAAGGGAACTTATCTGAGAAACAGGCTGAACATGCCCTTACGATTCATTCGGCTGGTAAGGATCTTCTAAATTTAATAAATGACATCTTAGATTTATCTAAAATAGAGGCTGGTAAGACAGACGTCTATCCAGAGGAGATTGTTATCCATGAAGTACAAGCTTTCATAGAAAGACAATTTCTACCAGTTTCTAAAGAAAAAGGGTTAGAATTTATAGTTACTGTTGATGAGGATGCTCCTTCATATATTTACACAGATGAAATTAAGTTGAAGCAAATTATTAAAAATTTATTATCAAATGCATTTAAATTTACTGCAAATGGTCATGTTGAATTGCAATTTAAAAAGGTATCAAGTCCATCACACGATGTCAAATTGAAAATAGTTGTAATTGATACAGGGATTGGTATTCCGAAAGAACAGCTAGAAAGTATTTTTGAAGCTTTTAGTCAAGGTGATGGAACTACGACAAGAAGATATGGGGGGACAGGCTTAGGCTTGTCAATAAGTAAAGAGCTTGCCCATTTATTAGGTGGTTATCTTGAGGTAGATAGTATTAGCGGTAAAGGAAGTACATTTATATTGTACATGTCAGATTACCAAGCCGGATCTGTAAATCAACACCAAGTCATTAGTGAGATAGCTTCTACTAATGAACTTGTGCAAATACCAAATGTAAATAAAAAAGAACAAAATAATGACGAATTATTAGTCATTGATACAACAACTGCTGAAACTAGCAATCAAGAAGTATTAGAAAACAAAGTTGTATTAGTTGTAGATGATGATATGAGAAATATTTTTTCTTTAACAACTGCACTTGAAACTCAAAATATGGAAGTGTTATTTGCAGAGAATGGGCGAGAAGCACTAGACATTTTAAATGAAAATCCACATATAGATATTGTCTTAATGGATATCATGATGCCTGAAATGAATGGCTATGAAGCGATGGGGGCTATACGACAAAATAATAGTTTTATAGATCTGCCAATTATTGCCCTTACTGCAAAAGCTATGAAAAATGATAGGGAAAAGTGTTTAGAGGCTGGGGCTTCCGATTATATTAGTAAACCTATTAATCTTGAGCAATTAATATCATTGATTAAAGTTTGGTTATATAGATAGAGGAGTGAGTAAAATAAAGTACTCTCCGGCGGAAGAAATTTGTTTGGAAAAAGGAAATGAGATAGAGAAAATAGAAGTAGAGTTATTATTGGAGGCGATTTATAGGTATTATGGTTTTGATTTTCGAAATTATGCCTATGGATCAATTAGAAGAAGGATTCTACATCGACTCCAAATAGAAAATGTCGATACGATTTCAGCATTACAAGGTAAATTACTATATAGACCTGAAATGATGGAAAGTATCCTGAAAGACTTTTCGATAAACGTAACAGAAATGTTTAGAGATCCAGACTTTTTTAAATCATTTCGTACGAATGTTGTTCCTAATTTAAAAGACTTATCTACGATTCGGATTTGGCATGCAGGTTGTGCGTCAGGAGAAGAGGCATATTCAATGGCTATTCTCCTCTATGAAGAAGGTCTTTATGAAAAGTCGAGAATTTATGCAACTGACATGAACGAAGAAATACTAGAAAAAGCGAAACTGGGTGAAATTCCCCTAGGACAAATGAAACTTTATACTAGAAATTATCAGGAAGCTGGGGGAAAAGGGGAGTTTTCAGAGTATTACGCAGCAAATACGGATCATGCATTTATTGTACCTCAACTTAAAAAGAATATTATTTTTGGTCATCATAATTTAGTCACCGACTATTCTTTTAATGAATTTCAAGTTATTATCTGTAGAAATGTGATGATTTATTTTAATAATGAGTTGAAGGAACGAGTATTTAACCTTTTTTATAATAGCCTTTGTGAGCAAGGTTATTTAGGTTTAGGAAACAAAGAATCATTAAGCTATTGCTCCTTTTCTAGTGAATTTGAGGAAGTTGACTTCGCTCAAAAAATTTACAAGAAAATAGAATGATACGAAAGATTTCATAATAATTCTCAAACTAAATTCAAAAAAACTGAGGTAAAAAATGATGAAGAATGGGGAGAAAATAAATATATTACTTGTAGACGATCTTCCTGCGAATATAACGGCTCTAAAGGCAGTATTAGATTACGATGAGTATCAATTATTCGCAGCAGGTTCTGGTGAAGAGGCTTTAAAATATGTGCTGAAGTATGACTTTGCTGTTATTCTTTTAGATGTTCAAATGCCAGGCTTAAACGGATACGAGACTGCTAGAATTATTAAACAACGGAAAAGTTCAAGTCATATCCCAATAGTGTTTATAACTGCGTTGAGCCAAACTGTTGAGCATGTCTCTCAAGGATATACATCTGGTGCTATAGATTACATATTCAAGCCATATAGTCCTGATATTTTACGTTCCAAGGTGGAGGCCTTTGTTCAGCTTTATAAGAGTAAAAAAGAAGTAGAGGAACAGAAAAAACATCTCGAAGCTCAATATAATAATCTTGAAAAGATAGTTGACCAAAAAACAAAAGAGCTTAGGGAAGCTAATGAGGAATTAAGGCTTTCTTATAACCAATTTGAGAAAATTTTTCAGTCGAGTCCAAATTTAATGGCGATTCGGTCAGTAGAAGATGGAAGAATTATTTCTGTTAATAGTAGCTGGTGTAAACAAACAGGTTATGATTTAACTGAAGTAATTGGTGATTCGAGTAATATTCTTAAGATAGAAGCCTCTGAAGGTGAGAAAATTCTTACATATGATTTTAATAAACTCTTTGGTTTAAGGGAACCAGTTAAAAATTTAAGAATTACGTTTATAACGAAGGGTAATGAGAAGCGAGATGGGTTACTTTCAACAGAATTACTCGTTATTAACGGTGAGTCTTGTATCATAAGTGCGATTACTGATGTGACGGATAGAGTAGAGATGGAAAAAGAAATATTTCGTTTAGATCGTTTGAATATGGTTGGAGAAATGGCAGCAGGAATTGCTCATGAAATAAGAAATCCAATGACAACTGTTTTAGGCTTTTTGCAAATCTCAAGAGACCAGGAAAAACCTACACCTAGAGAATATATTGATTTAATGTTAGATGAGCTAAGGAGAGCAAATAGCATTATTACTGAATTTTTGTCGCTTGCGAAAGACAAGGCATCTAATAAATCGAAAAAAAATCTCAACGATATTATAAAAGCAATGTTTCCTCTACTACATGCTGAAGCACTTCTTGGTACTAAAGGAATTGATTTAGAACTTAATGAATGCTCAGACTTGGCTCTTGATGAGAAGGAAATTAGACAAATGATTCTTAACATCGGCTTAAATGGACTTGAAGCAATGCCTTCAGGTGGTAAGTTAACGATAAGAACATATGATGAGAATGACGGTGTTGTTTTAGCTATACAGGATGAAGGATCTGGCATAAAAAAAGAAATTATTGATAAAATTGGAACACCTTTTTTTACAACTAAGGAAAAAGGAACTGGCTTAGGTCTTGCTATTTGTTACAGTGTAGCATCACGTCACAAAGCAGAGATCGAAATTGATACTAATGATACCGGAACCACTTTTTTAATAAAATTTAAACAGAGAGCCAAACTTGAAGCAATAAAGTAGTAGTGAAAATTGGTCAGGAGGTTCCAATGAAAAAAATGACTGGAAATGACTTTGACCACCTTGTGCGTTTCTTTGATGGTATGGCTCAAACAAGCTGGTTAGGAAGTGTACATAATCAATTAAAGGAAGTAACTGGACTTTGGAATAATAAGACAGTATTAGACGTTGGTTGTGGTACAGGGAGAATGTTAATAAGAGGTGCCAATGAAGCGTCATCCTTAACTGGTATTGATTTATCAGAAGGGATGGTTGAAGCAGCAAAAGAACTATTTAAGGAAAAAGGGTACTCTAGTAAGTCCAATTTTATAGTTGGTGACGCTTGCGCCCTTCCTTTTTCAGATGATGAATTTGATTTAGCAATCTCTACGTGTGTGCTATTTTTATTACCTGAACCAGAATCTGGAATGCGTGAAATTCTAAGAGTAGTGAGAGAGGGAGGCATGATAGTCATGCTTAATCCTTCTTCAAAAATGAACCAAAATGAAGCTGCGAAATATTGTAAAAAGTATAACCTAGCTGATTTTGAAGAAAAAACAATAATGCAATGGTCGAATATTTCTACATTGCGCCACCGCTATGATAAGGAACAATTAAAGAATTATTTTAAAGAAAATGGTGCTAAACGAGTTAGACATGAAGAGGTCCTTGATGGCTTAGCTCTAATAACATTAGCTGAACTGTAGAATACAAGAAAAGGGTTGTCTCTAAACGTGAAATTCACTTTTGGGGACAACCCTTTCTACTATTTCCTCAACTGTAATACTAAATCAGCATCTGGTGTAACGTATATGGTCGTTTGATTATCATAGATGACAAAGCCAGGCTTGGAACCATTTGGCTTTTTAACATGACGTATTTTTGTGTAATCAACAGGTACACTACTTGATTGTCTTGCTTTACTAAAGTAAGCGGCAAGGTTTGCTGCCTCAAGTAACGTTGTTTCGTCAGGTTCGATACTTCGAATAACGACATGAGAACCAGGAATGTCTTTTGTATGTAACCAAATTTCATCTTGTCTTGCTAATCGGTTAGTGACATATTCATTTTGCTTATTGTTTTTTCCTACTAGCATCTCAATCCCAGAAGAAGAAACATATTGTTCAATTTGTGGTTTTACATTCTTTTTCTTACGGTTACCACCTTTTTGACGTTTTCTGATGTAACCTTCTTCGATTAACTCTTCTCGAATCTCCTCTATATCACCTGGTGAAGCAGTTTCCATTTGTTGAATCAATTGTTCCAAATATTGAATTTCTTCCTCCGCCTTTTGAATCTGGTCTTGAACGACTTGGACGGAGTTTTTCGCTTTATTATATTTTTTGAAGTAGTTTTGAGCATTGTCTGATGGTGATTTTTGTGGATCAAGTGAGATGCTCACTGTCGATCCATTTTCATCATAATAATCAATAACTTCAACGGATTCTTCTCCTCGATTTATTGCATACAAGTTAGCAGTTAGAAGCTCACCATACTTCTGAAACTTTTTCGCTTTTTCAGCATCATCTAACGTTCGTTCAAGTTTTTTTATTTTTTTTACGTTTTTTTGTAATTCATTTTTTAAGAATCTCTCTAGGTCATGCGCTTGTTGCTTTACTCGGTCACGCTCAGCTTTGCCATAATAATAACGATCCAACAATTCACTTGTGCTGTCGAAGGTACGTACTTCACCAGAAACATGAGTCAAGTTAATGATTGAAAAATATTCCTTGCTATCTGTTACTATCATTTGAGGCTGATAATCACCTTTTGCAAGTGGTGTAACTACTTCAAAAAAAACATTAGCTAAGGTTTCTTTATTTGCCATTCCTGCACGATGAACAATTTCCTTCGTAACAACTGGAGATAGACCAGAAAATTGTTCTAGTATTTGTTTGTCTAACTTCCCTTTATTAAAGTCTATTTTCTTTATAAAACCTTCTTCATCCACAGAAAATGGATTTGTTTTTTCTTGTGCTGGTGGCATTGTGTAATCTTGCCCTGGAAGCACTGTTCGTTGGCTACTTTGTGCAAGTGAAATATGCTTGATGCTATCTAATATTTTATTTGTTTCTCTGTCTAGTAAAATAATATTACTATGCCTACCCATAATTTCAATCATTAATCGTTTATAGCTAACATCTCCAATTTCATTTTTTCCCTTCAAATCAATCATGATGATGCGTTCCATCTCTATTTGCTGAATAGATTCAATAATACTTCCTTCCAAATGCTTTCGTAATAGCATACAAAACATTGGAGGTGTCGACGGATTATCATACTTTTCTTTTGTTATATGCACCCTTGCAAAGCTAGGATTTGCAGAGAGTAATAATTGATGATTTTTTCCTTGTGACCGTATTGTAAAAATTAATTCTGTCTTAAAAGGCTGATATATTCTAGAAATACGCCCGGTTGTTAAAGTATCTGCTATTTCCTCACTAATTGCCTTTGTCATTAAACCATCAAATGACATACACTCACCCCAATTATTATCAAACTATGTAGTTAATAAGCATACACTGATGCTTATTTTAATGAAAGAAAAGATGCTACGCGCTTTTCTTTTATTTTACGTAAGTACTAGTAAACAGTATAGCATTTTTTAGGACGTGCCTGAATATGATGGCTTGTAAGAACGTGTACAAGATATGGGGTGTAGTGATGAAGTGGTTTGAGATGGAGGTTGAAGAGGTTGAAAGAGCAACAGGTTCCGATGCTGAAAAAGGATTATCTGAGAAGGAGGCACAAAAGCGCTTAAAAAAATTCGGTTATAATAAGCTCGATGAAGGAGAAAAGGCATCTGCAATTTTTATATTCTTAGCTCAATTTAAGGATTTTATGGTTCTTGTTTTATTAGCCGCGACCTTAATTTCCGGTTTACTTGGTGAGTATATCGATGCAATTACAATTATGCTCATTGTTTTAATCAATGGAGTACTTGGATTTATACAAGAAAGAAAGGCAGAAAAATCTCTTGCTGCATTAAAGGAGCTATCAGCTCCGCAAATGATGGTTTTACGTGATGGACAATGGGTTAAAACCCCCTCTACTGAAGTTGTTGTAGGAGATATCGTTAAAGTCACTAGTGGAGATAGAATTGGTGCTGATTTACGTTTATTTAAAACAAATGGATTACAAATAGAAGAGTCTTCATTGACAGGTGAGTCAGTTCCTGTTCAAAAGTATGAACGCCCTTTAGGAGGAGAGGAGCTTTCGATTGGAGACCAGGATAACATGGCCTTTATGGGTACAATGGTTACCCAAGGAAATGGGATAGGGGTTATCGTTGCTACTGGGATGAAAACCGAGATGGGGAAAATCGCCCATTTACTTCAAACAACAGAGACGCTTGTAACTCCATTACAAAGACGCTTAGAGCAATTAGGTAAAATATTAATTGCCGTTGCACTTGTATTAACGGCATTAGTCGTTCTATTCGGTGTTTATCAAGGTCATAATGTCTATACAATGTTTTTAGCTGGGGTCTCTCTAGCAGTAGCGGCAATTCCAGAAGGGTTACCAGCGATTGTCACTGTTGCTTTAGCACTCGGAGTTCAACGAATGATCAAGCGTAAGGCGATTGTTAGAAAGCTACCAGCAGTTGAAACACTTGGTTGTGCCTCTGTTATTTGTTCAGATAAAACAGGAACACTGACTCAGAACAAAATGACGGTTACTCATATATGGTCTGGTGGTAAGACATGGAATGTTACGAATACTGGGTATACACCACATGGAGACTTTCTATCCGAAGGGAAAAAAATCGATGTAGATAATGAAAGGGTATTACAACAGATTTTAACCTTTAGCTTATTATGTAACAATACAAAATTATATAAAAAAGATGTGAAGGACGGATTACTAAAGAAGAAAAAGGAAGAATTTGTACTCGATGGCGATCCGACAGAAGGGGCATTAGTCGTTGCAGCAATGAAGGCAGGGATTACTGATGAAAACCTTAAAAAGAATTATAAAGTTATTAAAGAATTCCCATTTGAATCAACGAGAAAAATGATGAGTATGATAGTTGAAAACTCAAAGGGACAGCGTTTTGTTGTTACAAAAGGTGCACCAGATGTAGTTCTTACGAATAGTACTCATTTTGCGGAAGCGGGACAAGTGAAGACAGCCAATAATCAGCTTCGCCAAAAAGTTGAAAATGCGATTACAACTCTAGCAGGGCAGGCGCTTCGAACAATAGCCGTTGCTTACCGTCCTTTAAAGGCGACAGATAAAGTTGAGCATTCTATAGATGTGGAAAAGGATTTAACATTCTTAGGTTTACAAGGGTTGATAGACCCTCCACGACCAGAGGTTAGAAAGTCAATCCAAGAATGTCGTCAAGCTGGAATAAAAACAGTCATGATTACAGGGGACCATGTGATTACAGCTAAAGCAATTGCAAAACAGTTAGACATCCTGCCAGAAAATGGGAAGGTACTAGATGGTAAAACATTATCACGAATTAGTGTGAAACAGCTTGAAGAAATTGTTGATGACGTGTATGTGTATGCACGTGTTTCACCAGAGCACAAATTAAAAATCGTAAAAGCTCTTCAAGCAAAGGGACATATCGTAGCCATGACAGGTGATGGTGTAAATGATGCCCCTGCTATTAAAGCAGCGAATATTGGTATAGCAATGGGTATCACTGGAACAGATGTTGCAAAAGAAGCATCATCGTTAATTTTAAGTGATGATAATTTTGCTACAATTAAAGTAGCAATTAAAGAAGGAAGGAATATATACGAAAATATCCGTAAATTTATTCGTTATATGTTAGCATCTAATGTTGGGGAAATTTTAGTGATGCTTTTTGCAATGATGCTAGGTATGCCACTTCCGTTAGTGGCGATTCAAATTTTATGGATTAATCTAGTAACTGATGGTTTACCTGCAATGGCACTAGGAATGGACCAGGCAGAGAATGATGTAATGAAACGGGCACCACGTAGTCCAAATGAAGGTATATTTGCAAGGGGACTCGCATGGAAAATTGTGAGTCGTGGGTTTATGATTGGTGTGGTAACACTTGCAGCTTTCTGGATTACGTTGCAACAAAATCCAGACGATTTAACACATGCACAAACAGTAGCATTTGTTACATTAGTTATGGCACAATTAATTCATGTATTTGATTGTCGAAGTGAATATTCTGTATTTCATCGAAATCCGTTTCAAAATATGTATCTCGTATTAGCGGTTATTTCATCAATGATTTTAATGCTAGTAGTTGTTTACTATCCAGGATTGCAACCAGTCTTCCATACAACATTCTTAGGTGTTAGAGACTGGCTATTAATTTTAGGGATGGCAGCAATACCAACTGTTGCTTTAGGTGGATTCTATTTTCTTAAACGTTCAAAGAGATAAATTGTAGAAAAAAAGTGACAAAGACTTAGGCCTTTGTCACTTTTTTATTTTATTCGGGTTGTTGACAAAGGTAGTAAAAAGGAGACTATTATGGAGAAGAGATTTGTTAGTAGATGAATATAGAACTTCTAGTTAACTAGTGTGTGTTCCTCTTTAATTGATGGATTTCTGATTCGTGTGTTATGGATCGATGAGAGAGTAGTTTTATAATATTATTTTGTTCTTTTTGGATCGTAGAAAGGGTAGAAAACTCCTTTCCAATAAAATTTTCTAATACTTCATATTGCTCAGGTATTTGACCGAGTTTACGTTCAATTCGTTCTTGTCCAATTTTTAGGGTATGAACATCATTTTTTAGTTGTTGCACATCCACTTTTAGGTTGTGCACATCCTTCGTTAGTTGATGTACATCGATTTTCATGTTGTGCACATCATTTTTTAGTAGATTAACATCACCTTTTAGCTCTTGCACATCACCTTTAAGTTCTCGAACTTCATGTTTTACTTCACGTACTTCTGTTAAAATTTGTTTCATTAATACTTCTACGGTTGTTCCTCCTTTCTTTCGTAATACTGTCAATATATCATGGGAACGAAAAAAGAAATAAATATTTTTAAAATGAAGGTCTGAATAATTACAAGGCAAGATTATTTCTTCTACTTGTTGATGGTGGTAAAATTGGTTAGAATAGAGAAGTGGATGTGATTATGATGATAACAAGTATGACTGGCTATGGTCAGGCAAAACTAGAGCAAGGTAACTATGTCGTAACAGTTGAAATCCGTTCCTTTAATCATCGTTTTTCTGAAATATCTGTTCGCATTCCAAGATCGTTTCTACATTTAGAAGACCAGATAAAGAAAACAATACAGACCTTTGTCCATAGAGGAAAGGTAGATGTATATATTTCGATAGAAGGTGAAGGTCTTGTCAAACGTATGTTAGACGTTGATTGGGAATTGCTAAAGCAGTATATTAAGACAGCAAACGAAATGCAAAATATTACTGGAGCAACATTAAATATGCCTTCTGTTGATACATTATTGCTACACGAACAAATTGTTTCTGTCCGTGAAGAGGAAGCAACCGATGAAGCAATAAATGGGCTTGTCTTAGAAACAACAAAGCTTGCTACTGAAAAGCTTTTTGACATGCGTAGGCTTGAAGGTCATGCACTGTATAAGGATTTTAAAGTCCGTATTGATAAAATGACTGAGACTACAAAGCAATTATCTTTATACGCACCAACTGTTTCTGAAAATTATCAGAAACGATTAGAAAAAAGAATGACTGATTATTTAAAGGGGAAGCTTGATGTTGATGAAAGTCGAATACTTACTGAAGTAGCAATATTTGCAGAAAAAGCAAGTATTGATGAAGAAATAACAAGACTTCTTTCTCATCTAAATCAATTTTTGTCGATTATAAATGAAGGTGGAGTGATTGGTCGTAAGTTAGACTTTTTAGTGCAAGAAATGAATAGAGAGACGAATACAATTGGCTCAAAAGCAAATGACATACATATAAGTAAGCAAGTAGTTGATTTGAAAAGTGAAATTGAAAAAATAAAAGAGCAGGTACAGAATATTGAATAATGCTTCATTTGAAATTGCTTAAATGGTCAAATTGACATTAGAAAGCATACTCTTGTAGTAAACGAACGAATTTTCGTATATAGTGGAAATAGGATGGAAATAATAGAAAGAGAGTGTCTTTGGCTCTCCAAATAGGTGAGGGGAAATAGATGAATATTAAGCTTATCAACATTGGATTTGGAAATATTGTTTCTGCCAATCGTATCATATCAATTGTTAGTCCTGAATCTGCACCAATTAAACGAATTATTCAAGAGGCGCGTGACCGTAATATGCTAATTGATGCTACATATGGTAGACGTACAAGAGCAGTTATTATTGCTGACAGTGACCATGTGATACTTAGTGCTGTACAACCTGAGACGGTAGCACAACGTCTAACGGTGAAGGAAGAAGGTACAGAAGAAGCATAACTGTTATGTTAGGATAAATAGACATGAGGAGTAAGGTTTAGGTTACATAACAGCTTTTATATAATATAGCAATTTTTACGCTATATGAAAATAGAATTCGGAGGTAATTATGAAAAAGGAAAAAGGATTGTTGATTGTTCTTTCTGGTCCTGCAGGAGTTGGAAAGGGAACCGTTTGTGGAGCATTGCGACAAGAGGATACAAACATCCAATACTCAGTATCTGCAACGACTAGAAACCCTCGTGAAGGAGAAGTGGATGGGGTCAATTATTTTTTCAGGTCTAGAGATGAATTTGAAAACATGATTGTGAATGACCAACTCCTAGAGTGGGCTGAATATGTAGGCAATTATTATGGAACACCAATTGACTATGTAAAGGAAACAATCAACAAAGGTACAGATATTATTTTAGAAATTGAAGTTCAAGGAGCTTTAAAGGTGAAAGAGCGTTTTCCTGAAGGAGTATTTATTTTCCTAATGCCACCAAGTTTAGCTGAACTTCGAAGTCGAATTGTAGGTCGTGGTACGGAAACTGAAGATATTATTAATAAACGTATGACAGTTGCTAAAGAAGAAATTGATATGATGAAAAAATACGATTACGTAGTAGAAAATGACCAGGTTGATTTAGCGGTTGACCGTATCAAGGCTATTGTAACAGCAGAGCATTGTAAACGTGAAAGACTTATTGAAAAATATAAACAATTAGTGGAGGTTGAATAATATTATGTTATACCCATCGATTGATTCATTAATGGATAAATTGGATTCAAAATATACGTTAGTAACGGTTTCTTCAAGAAGAGCACGTGAAATTCGCGAGGACAAAAAGAGAGTCCCATTAGTAGAGAAACCAGTTTCACATAAACAAGTTGGTATGGCTTTAGAAGAAATAGTAAGCGACCAACTAAAGTTTGAACGTAAATAATAATGCAGTCTAATAACAACCTAGTAGATAGGTTGTTATTTTTCTTAATATGGCTACATCTCGTGGTTGTATAACTATAACAAATCTCAAAATTGATTTAGCTTAAATATTAGGAGGAAAGAATTAGATGCTACAGGGGAAAAAAATATTACTTTGTGTTACAGGAGGAGTTGCTGTTTTTAAAGCAGCTGCACTTACAAGTAAATTAAGCCAGGCAGGGGCTACTGTTAAGGTTATGCTAACAGAATCGGCAAAGAAGTTTGTTACGCCACTAACTTTTCAAACGCTATCAAGACAAGCTGTGTATGATGATACATTCGATGAAAAAGACCCAAGTGGGGTCTCTCATATTGACTTAGCAGATTGGCCGGATGCAATCGTTGTTGCACCATGTACAGCTAATATGGTTGGGAAATTGGCGAATGGAATAGCAGATGACCTAATCTCGACATCACTACTAGCAGCTACGGCTCCAGTGTTTATCGCACCAGCAATGAATGTACATATGTATGAGCATCCAGCAGTACAAAAAAACCTTGGAACTCTTACATCATTTGGTTACCGTTTTATTGCGCCAAATGAGGGATATTTAGCATGTGGTTATGTAGGAAAAGGAAGACTTCCAGAGCCAGAAGAAATAATGGAAGTATTATCTAGATATTTTGCAATAAAAGATGAAAAGCCTTTAGAAGGAAAGCAAATAATAGTAACAGCTGGCCCGACGAGGGAAATTATTGATCCAGTTCGTTATTTTACAAATCATTCATCAGGGAAAATGGGCTATGCGATCGCTGAAACAGCTGCGGAATTAGGAGCGATAGTGACGCTTATTTCTGGTCCAACGTCTCTACCCACGCCAAAAACGGTAACAACAGTTAAAGTTACATCTGCACAAGAAATGTATGAAGCAGTAATGGATTATTATTCCGAAACTGATGTAGTGATTAAAAGTGCAGCAGTTGCTGACTACCGACCAAAACAAACGTTTCAAGAAAAAATGAAAAAGCAACCTGGAAACTGGGCAGTTGAGATGGAGAGAACGATTGATATATTAGCTACTTTAGGAGAGAAGAAAGAGAATCAGCTTTTAATCGGATTTGCTGCGGAATCTGAAAAGGTAGAAACATATGCCATGGACAAGCTTACTAGAAAAAATCTAGATATGATAGTAGCGAATAATATTGCCGAGGAAGGCTCAGGATTTCAAGGAGATACAAATATTGTAACTATTTTAAAGCGAAATGGAGAAAAGACATCTTTACCTATTCTTTCAAAGAAAGAAGTAGCAGAAAAAATTATTGATGAAGTGATTATATTATTGGAAGGGCAACGCTAGAATGATTGCAAAAGTTGTTGTGGATGTACCTTCAGGACAGACAGACCGACTATTTGATTACTTAGTTCCGAAGGAACTTGAAGAAGTAGTTCAAAATGGGGTGAGGGTCGTTGTTCCCTTTGGCCCACGACAAATACAAGGATTTGTCGTTCAAATAGTGGATGAGACAAATGTTAGTAAAATCAAACCGATTTCTGATATCTTGGATTTTCTTCCTGTTTTAACTGAGGAATTACTAGAATTAGGAGATTGGCTAACACTTAAGACTCTATGCTATAAAGTTTCTGCTTATCAAGTGATGTTACCTGCAGCGATGAGGTCAAAGGTGAAAAAAAATATTCGTTTACTTGATAGTAAAATCGACCAGATATCTGAGGAATTAAAAAATCTCTTTGTTAATGGTGATACGGTTGGATGGGAAGATGTGGTAAAGAAAGGGAGGCACTACTTCCCCCTAATTCAAAAAGAAATTAAATTAGGAAACTTGGAAGTGGATTATGTTGTAAAGGATAAGCTGTCAAAAAAGAAACAGCGTTTTGTCAGAGCAGCAGTTTCAAAGGAAGAGTTGTTACTCACAATTGAAGCTCTATCAACTCGAGCGGATAAACAAAAAAAGGCACTAGTCTTCTTCGTTGAACACGAAGAAGATATTTTAGTTACTGATTTATTAAGTATAACGGGAGTAACCCGTTCAACGATAAAAACATTAGTTGAAAAGGGCTTATTAGTCGAAGAGGATAAAGAAATTTACCGTGACCCTTTTGCAGAACGTACCTTCAAGCAAACAAAGCCTCTACAACTAACTTCACTACAGCAAGAGGCATTAAATCCAATATCACAATCGATTGAAATTAATAAACACGATACGTTTTTGCTACATGGTGTAACAGGGAGTGGAAAGACGGAAGTTTATTTACAAGCAATTGATAAGGTGCTTGCTCGTGGAAAAGAAGCGATAGTTTTAGTGCCAGAGATATCGTTAACACCCCAAATGGTTACACGTTTTAAGGGGAGATTCGGTTCAAAGGTTGCGGTATTACATAGTGGACTTTCAATGGGAGAGAAATATGATGAGTGGAGAAAAATCCAGCGTAAAGAAGTAGATGTAGTCGTTGGTGCCCGTTCGGCAATTTTTGCTCCTTTCGAAAATTTAGGAATTATCATCATTGATGAAGAACATGAGGGAAGCTACAAGCAGGAGGAAAATCCCAGGTATCACGCCAAAGATGTAGCAATTTATCGAGGTAAGTACTACAATTGTCCTGTTGTTTTAGGAAGTGCCACCCCTTCTCTAGAAACGTATGCACGTGCGAAAAAAGGTGTTTATACACTACTTCCTTTAGTTGAAAGAGTAAATAAAAGTGAAATGCCCAAAGTAGATATTGTTGATATGAGAGAGGAACTAAAGGAAGGAAACCGCTCAATGTTTTCTCGTTCTCTTTTTGAGAAGCTGGAGGAACGCCTAAATAAAGGAGAACAAAGCGTTTTATTTTTGAACCGACGTGGGTATTCAACATTTGTAATGTGTCGAGACTGTGGGTACGTACCGACTTGTCCTCATTGTGACATCTCATTAACATTTCACCGTAACTCTAACACACTAAAATGTCACTATTGTGCGTATGAGGAAAGAATGCCGTCTACTTGTCATGAATGTGAAAGTGAGCATATTCGCTTCTTTGGTTCAGGTACGCAAAAAGTTGAGGAAGAATTGGCTAAAGTGTTACCACATGCAAGGGTTATTAGAATGGATGTTGATACAACGAGAAAGAAGGGTTCTCATGAGAAGTTATTAGATGCTTTTGGTGAGGGACAAGCTGATATACTCTTAGGGACACAAATGATTGCAAAGGGATTGGATTTTCCAAATATTACATTGGTAGGTGTATTAGCGGCTGATACGATGCTATACTTACCAGATTTTAGAGCATCAGAAAGAACTTTTCAGCTCTTAACTCAAGTAAGTGGGCGAGCTGGTCGACATGAAAAAGAAGGAGAGGTTGTTGTACAAACCTACACTCCTGAACATTATAGTATTGAACTTGTAAGGAAACATGATTACATAGGCTTTTTTCATCATGAGATGAATGTTAGAAAATATGGTGGATATCCACCTTATTATTATGTGGCTTTAGTAGGTGTTTCTCACCCTGAGTTGACAAAAGTGATACAGGTGACAGAAAAGATTACTACCTTTATAAAAGGAGAAGTGTCTGAACAGGCAGTTGTGCTTGGTCCTGTTGCATCGCCAATTGCTCGGATAAAGGATAGATATCGCTATCAATGTTTGATAAAATACAAAAATGAACCGAGATTACCGGAAATATTAAAAGAAGTACAACAACATTTTCAACGTGAAATGAGTCAAGGTGATTTATATATTTCTATTGATATGAATCCATACATGTTTATGTAAATTAAAGGTACGTTAACTTTAGAGAGAAGTAGAAGAGAGGAAGCAAAAAATATGAAAATTGTATTTATGGGAACTCCAGATTTTTCAGTTCCGGTATTAAGGCAGTTATTAGATGACGGACATAATGTAGTCGCTTGTGTGACACAACCTGATCGTCCAAAAGGTAGGAAGAAAATTCTCACTCCTCCTCCTGTTAAGGTTGAGGCAGAACTCCATGGTATTGATGTTCTTCAGCCTGAAAAAATTAAAGAAGAAGCAGAATTAAAGAAATTATATGCTTTCGAGCCAGATTTAATTATTACAGCTGCGTTTGGACAAATTTTACCAAGGGAATTGTTAGATTACCCAAAGCATGGTTGTATAAATGTCCATGCTTCCTTATTACCTAAATATCGTGGTGGGGCACCGATTCATCAATCTATCATTGACGGTGAAAAAGAAACGGGTGTGACGATTATGTATATGGTGGAAAAGCTTGATGCAGGTGATATTTTAACTCAAACAGTGGTAGAAATTGAGGAGACGGATCATGTCGGTTCATTACATAATAAATTGAGTGCAGCAGGAGCAAAGCTACTTTCTGAAACAATCTTACCTCTAATTTCAGGGGAGATTAAGCCAATTAAACAATATGATGATGAAGCAACATTTGCTAGAAATATTAATCGAGAACAGGAAAAAATTGATTGGTCGAAAACTGGAGAAGAAATTTATAACCAGGTTCGAGGTCTGCACCCATGGCCAGTTGCCTATACTTCGTTAAATGGAAATGTGATGAAGGTTTGGTGGGCGACGAAGGAATCAGTTTCTAAGAACGAAAATCCAGGAACGATTATTCGAATTGATGAGGACGGTTTTGTAGTGGCAACTGGTAATGAAACTTCAATCAAAATTACGGATCTTCAGCCATCAGGAAAAAAACGTATGTTAGCTGAGCAATTTTTACGTGGCACTGGTTCACAAATCGAATTAGGAATGCAAATAGGAGAATAGAATGGCAAAAAAAAGTGTACGAGACATCGCATTAGAGATATTATTACAAATCGAGAAAAATCAAGCATACAGTAACCTTCTTTTAAATCAACGAGTGAAAAAGGAATTAATTTCTGAACGTGATATTGGTTTATTGACAGAAATCATATATGGAACGATCCAGAGACGAGATACGCTAGATTACTATCTCACACCCTTTGTAAAAAAAGGTTTAAATAAGCTTGAACAATGGGTGCTAGTATTATTGAGATTATCATTGTATCAAATGATTTATTTGGATCGTGTTCCTGAACATGCAATCTTAAATGAGGCAGTTACAATTGCTAAAAAGCGCGGCCATCAAGGGATATCAGGGATGGTAAATGGAGTTTTGCGTAGTATTCAAAGAAGTGGTGTACCATCAATAGAGTTAATCAAAGATGAGATGGACAAATTGGCGATTGAAACAAGTCACCCTAGGTGGTTGATAGAGAGATGGGTGAAGGAATTTGGTTATGAGGATGCAAAGAAAATGGCAGAAATGAATTTAATTCCACCATCGGTAACTATTCGAGTTAATCAAGTTAAGAGTACAGTCGAGGAAGCAGTAAAGCGACTAACCGATGAGGGGTTAATAGTAACAAAGGGAGACCTTTCTCAAGATGCTATTAAGGTTACAAAAGGGTATGTACCTTCTTCGTATAGCTTTATTAAAGGGTTTGTTACAATTCAAGACGAGAGCTCGATGCTTGTAGCGAGAGCATTAGACCCACAACCTGGAATGAATGTCCTTGATTGTTGTGCTGCCCCTGGAGGGAAAACTACTCACTTAGCTGAAAGGATGGAAAATGAAGGACAAGTAACAGGATTAGATTTGCACTCTCATAAAGTAAAGCTTATAAAAGAGCAACAAGACCGATTGGAGTTATCGAATATTGAAGCCAAGGCGCTAGATGCTAGAAAGGTACAAGAAGAGTATGAAAATGAAAGTTTTGATTGTATTCTTGTTGATGCCCCATGTTCTGGTCTAGGTGTTATTCGAAGAAAACCGGATTTAAAATGGACAAAAACTCAGAATGATATTGAAGGAATTACTAGTATTCAAAAAAGTATTTTACAATCTGTCGCTCCATTACTTAAAAAGGGAGGACGAATTGTCTATAGTACTTGTACAGTAGATCGGGTTGAGAATGAAGATGTAGTTAACAACTTTTTAAGTCAAAATGATGAATTTTCACTTGATGAATCGATGGGTGAGCGTTTACCACAAGAAATATTGACATCTAAACGATATCAACCAGGTATGCTTACGATATTACCACAGGATTTTGGAACAGATGGTTTTTTCATTTCCGTTATGAAAAAGCAATAAAGCAATGATAAAATGTTGAAGGATTAGTAGTAAATATTGGCGAAAAAATGTACGTAAAAGTTTGTGAACTTTGTAGCTTTTAAAATATAGTTGAAGGTATGTAAAGAGGAGACGAGGTGACTTTGATGCAATTTGCTTTTAAAACAGATGTGGGTCAAATTAGACCCCATAATGAAGATAACGGTGGTATTTTTGAACATGAAAATGGTTCAATATTAGCGGTTGTTGCTGATGGTATGGGTGGACATCAAGCAGGTGATGTAGCGAGTCAAATGACAAGTGAATTACTCGAAGGTAGATGGAAGAGTACTACATCGATACAAACTCCAGTGGAAGCAGAAAAATGGCTATACGAAAGAATAAACGAAGTAAACCAAACTTTATACTCCCACGCAAAAGGTAATGCAGAATGTGAAGGTATGGGGACTACACTAGTGGCAGCTGTATGTACGGAGCAATTTATTTCAATAGGCCATATAGGCGATTCTCGTGGTTATTTATTAAATGATAATGGATATGCGCAGAAAACAGAAGACCATTCGTTAGTAAATGAACTCGTACGTACAGGGCAAATTTCAGATGAAGAAGCTGAAAATCATCCTAGAAAAAACGTATTATTACGCGCGCTTGGTACAGAAACAGATATAAAAGTCGATGTTACAACGATAAATTGGGAAGAGGGAAACTATCTTCTTTTATGCTCTGATGGTCTTTCTAATAAAATATCAGATGATGAAATGTCTGAATTGATAGCGAAGGAAGAAACGATTGATGAAAAAGTGAATCAGCTCATTAAACTAGCCAATAAACGAGGTGGCGAGGACAATATAACCGTAGCCCTTGTCCATTTTAACGAGCCAAAAGAAGCTAGGTGATGATACCGGATGCAAAATAAACGAATAAATGGTCGCTATCAAATATTAGAAACAATAGGCGGCGGTGGAATGGCGAACGTGTACAAGGCACGAGATGTTATTCTTGACCGTGATGTTGCTGTTAAAGTACTTCAACCCCAATTTTCAGGTGATGAAGAATTTATTAAACGTTTCCGTCGTGAAGCGCAAGCGGCATCAAGCTTAGCACATCCTAACGTTGTAAATATTTATGATGTAGGGGAAGAAGAAGATGTTTATTATATTGTAATGGAATATGTTGAGGGTGTAACCTTAAAGGAGTTAATTCAAAAAAATGGAGCATTACCGCTTGAGGATGTAGTCGATATTATGTCTCAAGTGACTTCAGCTATTTCTCATGCTCATGCTAATCATATAATTCATAGGGATATAAAGCCTCATAATATTTTAATTAGTCATTCAGGTGATGCGAAAGTAACAGATTTTGGAATTGCTAGGGCAATATCCTCTGCAACTATTACACATACAAATTCCGTAATGGGATCAGTTCATTATTTATCGCCTGAACAAGCTAGAGGAGGACTTGTTACTTATAAGTCAGATATTTATTCTTTAGGGATTGTTTTATATGAAATGGTAACAGGAAAGCTTCCGTTTGATGGCGATACGGCTGTCTCGATTGCTATTAAGCATTTACAGGATGAGATTCCTATTCCAAAAGAGCTTAATCCTAGTCTGCCTCAAAGTATTGAAAATATTATCTTAAAATCAACAGTAAAAGACCCATTTCATCGATTTGAAACTGTACAGGAGATGGAGCAAGAAATCACTATTTCTTTATCACCAGAACGAAAAGATGTAGCTAAATTTCAAATTCCTTTAGATGATGTTGAAGCAACAAAAGCGATACCTATTATTAAAGAGGGAATGTTTCCTGAGGATGATTTAGACAAGACAATTGAGGTTAGAGCTCCTGATGCTAGTACTAAGATTGTCAACAATGATTCTCATAAGAATCTTAAATCAAAAAAGAAGCCAAGAGCGAAAAAATGGCTAACGATTCTGTTAGTATTGATGTTTCTTACAGTCGGTTCGGCAATAGCGGCATTTGCTATATTACCTAACCTATTAAAAGTTGATGATGTAGAAGTAGTAGACGTTATAGGGATGGAGTATGAAGAAGCAAAAGACCTTCTTGAAGACTTAGGGTTTACTGTTGAGAGGGAAGATACTTTTGATGAAGATATGGAAGAAAACCATGTTGTAAGACAAAATCCTGTCGCAGGAAGGGTTGTTAAAGCCCATACAACAACAGTTACTCTTTTTGTAAGTGTAGGGAGAGAGACTGAAGAAATGCAAAACTTTGTAGGTCTTCAAAAGAATGATGTGGAACGTATGCTAGAACGTTTTGAAAATTATGAATTTAAGCCAAGAGAGACTACTGAACGTTCTCCTGGTACGATTGTTACGCAGGATCCTGCTGCAAACACACCAGTTATAGTTGAAGAAACAACTGTTATTTTAACTTATAGTGTAGAGCCTACAGTAAGCCTAGAAAATCTACAAGGACGTAAGGAACAGGATGTACGAGATTATTTCCATAACAATGGATTAATTGGTATTTACTCATATCAATATTCAAATACGGTAGAAGAAGGGCGGGTGAAATCCCAGTCGGTAACTCCTTTTACTAGATTAAAAAAAGGCTCTGAAGTAAAGATAGAAATATCAAAAGGACCCGAGCCTGTTCCAGAACCGAAAGTGCGTGAAGGGAAAGTAGAGGTTGCTATTAATATTCCAGAAACGGATCATGGAATGTCAACACGTGTAAGAATAACCTATATTGATTCAACGACAGATAATGAAATTGTTTCAGTAGATAAGGAGATTTCAGAATCGGAAACGTTCCAAATTTCATTAAAAGTAAGTGAAGAAAAGCCGGCAACAATTTTTATTTATGAAAATGGAAATATTGAGGATACAAGAACTATTAGATATTCTGATTTATAAATTTTCTGGACAACTATAGAATTTTGGTTTGGTTTTGTCTAAAATAGGGATTATTAGAAAAAATAAAAGGGGATGTGTCAAAATTGTTCTATTTTTGATACATCCCCTAAAGTAATAACAATGATTTTTTGTGATACATACAAACAATTGTGGCTTTAATAGTAAAAAGGAGGCATACATGGCAACCGGAAAGATTATCAAGGCTCTAAGTGGTTTTTATTATGTGAAAAATGATGAAGGTACGTTTCAATGCCGGGGAAGGGGGAACTTTCGAAATAGGAATATTAAGCCTCTCGTTGGTGATGAAGTAGAGTTTCAGGTAGAAAACAAAACGGATGGTTATATTCTTGATGTATTTGAACGTGATAATGAGTTAGTACGCCCACCAATTTCTAATATAGATCAAGGGATTCTAGTTTTTTCAGCAATTGAACCAAATTTCAGTTCTCATTTATTAAACCGTTTTCTTGTTCATTTAGAGGCTAATCGAATTGAGCCATTAATCTGTATAAGTAAACTAGACCTACTAAATGATAAACAAAATGAAGAAATAGAAAAATATAAAGAAAATTACGAAAAGATTGGCTACACTGTTATCTTAACTTCTACAATTACGAAAAAGGGACTTGAAGAAATACAACCTTTCTTAGATGACAAAGTTAGTGTGATAGCTGGACAGTCTGGAGTTGGAAAGTCTTCTTTATTGAACGGAATAAGGCCAGATCTAAAAATAGAAACTAATGAAATTTCAACACATTTAGGACGAGGGAAGCATACTACAAGACACGTAGAACTTCTCCCGATTGGTAATGGACTTGTAGCAGATACACCAGGTTTTAGTTCATTAGATTTCATTGATATTGAAGCAGAAGAGTTATCTGATTATTTTTTAGAAATGCGTGAACGCTCAGGAGGGTGTAAATTCAGAGGTTGTACTCATACATCTGAACCAAAATGTGCTGTAAAAGATGCTCTTGAAAGAAATGAAATTTTACAGTATCGATATGACGATTATGTTCAGTTCTTAGAAGAAATTAAAAGTCAAAAGCGGAGGTACTAATATGGTTAAAATAGCACCATCAATATTATCAGCAGATTTTTCAAAGCTAGGGGATGAAATTAAGGAAGTAGAACAAGGAGGGGCGGATTATATCCATGTTGATGTTATGGATGGACACTTTGTTCCAAACATTACAATTGGACCATTAATCGTTGATGCGATTCGTCCAATTACTACTTTACCTTTAGATGTTCATTTAATGATTGAAAATCCAGATTTATATATTCCACAATTTGCGAAAGCAGGAGCAGATATAATTACTGTTCATGTAGAGGCTTGTAATCACTTGCATCGTACAGTTCATTTAATCAAGGAACAAGGAGTGAAAGCTGGTGTTGTGTTAAATCCTGCGACACCTGTTGATACGATTCAACATATCATTGATGATGTTGATATGGTACTGTTAATGACGGTCAATCCAGGCTTTGGTGGACAGTCATTTATCGAAAGTGTTATTCCGAAAATTAGAGCAGTTTCAGAAATGGCAAAATCTAAAGGGCTATCTATCGATATAGAAATTGATGGAGGAGTTAACGCTGAAACAGCAAGACGATGTGTTGAGGCAGGTGCAAATGTACTTGTTGCAGGGTCAGCAATATATAGCCAAAAAGACAGAACAGCTGCAATAAAGGCTATTAGAGGAAATTAGCATTACATAAAAATAGAAGCAACAGTTCAGTGGAGCTGTTGCTTTTTTTGAATTTAACAATTGCTTCACACTCTTTGGGTAACTGACATAATTTAGATAGGGGAGCATATACATGGTGATAGAGCACGTCTTCAAGATAGGAACCTTTTATGTGAAAATAAGTTTTGATTATTAGAATTTCTCTGTGACTGTGACATTGTGGTAAGTGGGTTAGTTATCATTTTATAATGACTGTGGATTTGGCTTGTCCATGTACTTTTTTAAGGGAGCAAGATGGCTTGAAGGTTTTCTTAAAAAAGAGGGTACTATTTTGGTAGTGATGAATATACTAGTATAAATGAGCATTAGGTTTGTCATCATCCTTCATTATATGTCGGTGGCAATTCATGTTGAGGAGGAGGAGCTATGAAATTTTATACGATTAAGCTGCCCAAGTTTTTAGGTGGATTTGTAAGAGCAATTTTAGGTTCATTCAAAAAGGGATAAGAGATCAAAAAAAGCACCTAAATATAAGGTGCTTTTTTGATTAGAAAAATGAAAAAGAGAAGTTGCCCTAAGACAGCTTCTCTTTAGCTGCTAACGATCGTTAGCATGAGCAATTAAACGCGCTCTACTTTGCCAGACTTTAATGCACGAGCAGATACGTATACACGTTTTGGTTTACCGTCAACCATGATACGTACTTTCTGAACGTTCGCACCCCAACGGCGCTTAGTTTTATTCAACGCGTGTGAACGCTGATTTCCTGTGCGCGCTTTACGACCAGTAATAACACATTTGCGAGCCATCGTATGCACCTCCTTGTTCCCTCTACGAGATCAATCATAAACTGTGATCATCAAAAATCATACTCGATAATCTTAGCATAGCAATTACCGGATTGCAATAGTTTCCACAAAAAGATATCAAGGAAAGTTGCTTGACAGCAAAGAAGGACAAATTATTAATGGCAAATTGCAAATTTAAATCAAAATGCTAAAGGCATTAGTAAGATAGTTAAATAGTTTATTCGAAGTTTTAAGTAAAGACGAAAATTCGCAATTCGCAATTAAATTCATAACTCATAACTCATAACTCATAATTGTACTATAACCCCGTATCAAACTTTTAAAATAACAAATAGTATAGTAAAATGGTGTACAGTAGAATCATTTCCAAAGGGGGCTATATTTATGTCAATTGAAATGAAAACACAAAATGGTGTCATCGATGTATCGAAAGACGTTGTTGCTACCATTGCAGGCGGAGCAGCAATTGATTGTTACGGTATTGTTGGAATGGCTTCTCGTAAACAGATAAAAGATGGAATTACAGAATTATTAGGGAAAGAAAACTTTCGTCGCGGTGTAGTGATTCGTGAAGAAGAAGAGGAAGTACATATTGATATGTACATTATCGTAAGTTATGGTACGAAAATTTCAGAAGTAGCTTATAATGTGCAAACTAAAGTGAAATATCAACTAGAGCAAATGTTAGGGTTGGACGTTGATTCTGTGAACATTTTTGTACAAGGTGTCCGTGTAACAAACCCTTAATGGAGGTAAGGAGGAGCGTTTGTGTCAGTAAAGGAAATTAAAGGTCAATTATTAGCTCAAATGTTTATTGAAGGTGGGGCTAATCTAACAAAACATGCAAATATAGTGGACGCCTTAAATGTTTTCCCTGTACCCGATGGTGATACAGGGACAAATATGAAATTGTCAATCACATCAGGTGTAAATGAGGTTAAGCAAAAATCTACAGACCGAGTTAGTGAAGTAGCTACTTCATTTTCAAAAGGTTTATTAATGGGAGCAAGAGGGAATTCCGGTGTTATTCTTTCTCAGCTTTTTCGAGGTTTTGCTAAAGGCGTTGAGAATAAGGATAAGGTAAATGCAGAAGAATTAGCAAAAGCCTTTGAACTTGGTGTAAGCATGGCGTATAAAGCAGTTATGAAACCTGTAGAGGGAACGATTTTGACTGTTGCGAAAGATGCTGCTAATGCAGCTGTAAAATTAGCTAAGAATGAAAAGGATATCCTACTTGTGATGGAGGAAATCGTTAGCGAGGGAAGAAACTCTTTAAAACGAACGCCTGATCTTTTACCTGTTTTAAAAGAAGTAGGAGTAGTTGATTCTGGTGGACAAGGACTTCTGTACATTTATGAAGGTTTTTTAGCTATACTAAGTGGAAAAGAGTTATCTGATACCCAGCCTGTACAACCTTCAATGAATGATTTAGTTAATATTGAGCACCACAACGCTCAAAGTATGCTTTCTACAGATGAGATTGAGTTCGGTTATTGTACTGAGGTAATGGTTAAGTTTGATGCTGAAAAAGTGTCAAAAACTCCTTTTAATGAAACTGAATTTAGAGATAGCCTTGATAAACTTGGAGATTCTCTACTAGTCGTTTCTGATGAAGACTTATTAAAAATTCATATTCATGCTGAACAACCAGGGGAAGTTATTACGTCAGCCCAACAATTTGGAAGCCTAATCAATGTGAAAATTGAAAACATGCGTGAACAGCATACTCATTTATTAGAAGAAACGAAAGCTGTCTATGGTGAAGCGGTCGAGCAACCAAAAGAAAAGCAGCCTTTTGGTGTTGTAACAGTTGCCATGGGTGAAGGAATTGAGGAATTGTTTAAAAGTGTAGGGGCAAATGTAGTTATCCAAGGTGGACAAACGATGAACCCAAGCACTGAGGATATAGTAAAAGCAATTAAGGAAGCAAATGCTGAGAAGGTAGTCGTGTTACCTAACAACTCAAATATTATAATGGCAGCTGAACAAGCGGTAGATGTAAGTGATACCGATGTCGTTGTTGTACCTACAAAATCAGTACCACAAGGTTTATCGGCACTACTTGCCTTTAATCCAAGTCAGTCATTAGAAAGCAATGCATCTTTAATGGAAAAAGCTATGGGTGATGTGAAGACTGGTCAGGTTACTTTTGCTGTTCGCGATACGAACCTAGAAGGTATTGAAATAAAAAAAGATGACTTTATGGGTATTGAGGAAAAGAAGATTATTAGCTCAGGACCTTCTTTATTAGAAGTTACAAAAGAACTAATTGACAAAATGGTTGATGATGAGTCAGAAATCATAACGTTAATTTGGGGCGAAGGTGCATCAGAAGAAGATGCAGCTGAAGTTGTTTCTTATATAGAGGAAAAGAATGAAGAGGTAGAAGTTGAGGTACATGAAGGAAAACAACCGCTTTATTCATTTATCCTTGCAGTAGAATAGAGAGTAGTCATAGTTATTTTACTACGAAAGAGGGGTCAGTCCCCCAGGGATTGTGGTTCCCTGGAGGTCTGACCTTTCGATTTGTATATCATAAACTCAACTTAGGAGGTCATCATGAAATACAGAACAGTTTTTGATATTATAGGACCAGTTATGATTGGTCCCTCGAGTTCCCATACAGCTGGTGCCGCAAGGATAGGGCGAGTGGCTAGAACTCTCTTTGGTCGTAAGCCTACTTGGACGAATATTTCATTTTATGGTTCGTTTGCTAGCACATATAGAGGACATGGTACTGATGTGGCAATAGTTGGTGGTATCTTAGATTTTGATACGTTTGATGACCGTATAAAAGATTCTTTACAAATCGCTAAACAGTCAGGTATAAAGGTTAATTTTGAGGTGGAGGATGCGATACCAAACCATCCAAACACAGCGAGAATTGTCATAGGTGATGAAAAAGAACAGCTAGAATTAGTAGGGATATCAATTGGTGGCGGAAAAATTGAAATTACTGAACTTAATGGGTTTGAATTAAAGCTTTCGGGTAACCACCCTGCGATTTTAGTTGTTCATGATGATCGCTACGGTGTCATTGCAAATGTTTCGAACAACTTGGCGAAACATGAAATAAATATAGGACATATGGAAGTTTCACGTAAGGAAAAGGGACAAGAGGCATTAATGGTAATCGAAGTAGACCAAAATGTTGAAGAGTCCTTGCTAAGTGAAATGGAGAAGCTTCCACATATTTATAAAGTAACAAAAATTCATGACTAGTTTTTTTGATAAAAGTGATTATTTTTCATTTAGAATCCAATCGTAATAACAAAAATGGTACATGATATAAACAAGCATCATTAGGAGGAGGCACCTTAGAATGTTTCGTAACGTAGCAGAGTTAGTTGAAATAGCAGAAAATAAAAATATACCTATATCTGAAGTTATGATAGAACAAGAAATGTCTGTTACAGAAAGAAGTCGTGACGATATCCTCTCTCAGATGGAACGGAATTTAACCGTTATGGAGGATGCAGTAGAAAGAGGTATAAAAGAGGATGTACGCTCCGTTTCGGGGTTAACTGGCGGGGATGCTGTTTTATTACAGCGTTATATTGAAAAAGGTAATATGCTTTCGAATGACACATTGTTAGATGCTGTCAGTAAAGCCGTAGCAACAAATGAAGTGAATGCAGCGATGGGAATGATTTGTGCAACACCAACTGCAGGGTCTGCAGGAGTCGTACCTGGTGTTCTATTTGGGTTAAAAAATAAATTAAAACCTTCGCGCGAACAGATGATACGATTTTTGTTTACGTCAGGTGCCTTTGGGTTTGTTGTAGCAAACAACGCTTCTATTTCAGGAGCTGCCGGTGGGTGTCAGGCGGAGGTTGGTTCTGCTACGGGTATGGCTGCAGCAGCGGCTGTTGAGCTTGCAGGTGGAACTCCGCAACAATCCGCAGAAGCGATGGCGATTGCGTTGAAAAATATGCTTGGCTTAGTATGTGACCCGGTAGCTGGTCTCGTGGAGGTACCATGTGTAAAACGAAATGCGATTGGCGCATCGATTGCTATTGTTGCTGCTGATATGTCATTAGCAGGTATAACAAGTAGAATTCCGTGTGATGAAGTAATTGATGCAATGTATCGAATTGGTGAAACAATGCCAGTTGCTTTAAGAGAAACTGCCCAAGGAGGTCTTGCGGCGACACCGACAGGAAAAGCATTAGCTGAAAAGATCTTCGGTGCAACGCAAAAGGAAAATGAATAGTCCATTACTACAAGATATAACGGTTGTTAAAGGCGTGGGAGAGGAAACAGCAAAACAATTATACAACTTACGAATAAAAACAATAAAAGACTTAATTGAATATTTTCCATTTCGCTATGAAGATTATAGTTTAAAGAATTTACATGATGTAAAACATGAAGAACGTGTAACTATAGCAGGTGTTATTCATAGTGAGCCAAGTATTCGTTATTTTGGTAAGACGAAGAACAGGCTCTCTTTTCGTCTGTTAGTAGGAAATATATTAATAACGGCGACATTTTTTAATCGTGCATTTTTAAAGAAGCAAATAGTTATAGGTGACACAATTACTGTTACAGGAAAATGGGACCAGCATAGAATGACATTAACTGCAAGTGAAATGAAAAAGGGTGAACAAAACAGCAACCAGTCTTTGTCGCCGGTCTACTCTGTCGGTGGGAAAATGACAGTTAAGACTTTGAAAAAATTAATTTACCAAGCATTTAGTCAATATAAAGATGTAATTGTTGAAGTGTTACCTCAGTATATGTTAGAAAAGTACAAACTTTTACCAAAGAAAGTAGCTATTTATAAGCTGCATTATCCAAAGGATCTACAAGATACTAAACTAGCAAGACGGACAATTGTATTTGAAGAATTACTATTATTTCAATTGAAAATGCAAGCATTTCGAAAATTAACTAGAGACCAAACGAGTGGAATAATCCATCAAATTGAGCAGGGTGTAGTAGAGGAATTTATTGGTCAACTTCCATTCCCATTAACGAATGCACAACAGAGAGTAGTCGATGAAATATTACAAGACCTACAATCTCCTTATCGAATGAATAGACTGTTACAAGGAGATGTTGGTTCGGGGAAAACCGTTGTTGCAGCTATTTGCATGTATGCCGCTATTCGCTCAGGTTATCAAGCTGCTTTAATGGTACCCACAGAAATATTAGCGGAACAGCATCTAGAATCTTTAACAAGTCTTTTAGAGAAGGTAGGTGTAAATGTTGCCTTATTATCTGGATCTGTTAAAGGGAAGAAGCGAAGGGAAAAATTAGAACGTTTACTGTCTGGGGAACTTCATGCCCTAGTTGGAACTCATGCTCTTATCCAGGACGATGTTCACTTTCAGCGTCTTGGACTCGTAATTACTGATGAACAACATCGTTTCGGAGTTGAACAACGAAGAGTTTTACGAGATAAAGGTGAGAACCCTGATGTTCTTTTTATGACAGCTACTCCAATTCCAAGAACTTTAGCAATTTCAGTTTTTGGTGATATGGATGTGTCTATTATTGATGAAATGCCTGCTGGGAGAAAGCCTATTGAAACATACTGGGCTAAGCATGATATGTTAGAAAGAGTATTAGGCTTTATGGAGAAGGAATTAGCTCAGGGTAGACAAGCTTATGTGATTTGTCCTCTAATTGAAGAATCAGACAAGCTGGATGTTCAAAATGCCATTGATGTCCACACAATCTTGCAACAACATTTTAAGCAATATAATGTTGGATTGATGCATGGAAGGCTTCACTCAACTGAAAAGGATGAAGTGATGGAGGCGTTTAGTGATAATCGGTCACAAATTCTTGTTTCGACGACTGTAGTAGAGGTTGGGGTGAATGTTCCTAATGCTACATTTATGCTAATTTATGATGCTGAGCGTTTTGGTTTATCACAACTCCATCAGCTTCGAGGACGGGTTGGACGCGGAGAGTATCAGTCATATTGTATTCTACTTGCTGACCCTAAATCAGAAGTAGGAAAAGAACGTATGAGAATTATGACAGAAACAAACGATGGATTTAAACTTTCAGAACGGGATTTAGAGCTAAGAGGTCCAGGTGATTTCTTTGGTCAAAAACAAAGTGGATTACCAGATTTTAAATTAGCTGATATCGTACATGACTTTAGAGCACTAGAAGTGGCGAGGCAGGATGCTGCAACTCTAGTAAAGTCTGATCAGTTTTGGCAGGGTTCAGAATTCTACCAACTAAGAACGCACTTAGAGGAGCAGGGAGTAGTAGAAGGAGAGAAGCTTGATTAGGAAAAAATGTTTGTTGAAATACAACAACAAGGTTACAACTTGTTGTTGTATTTATTAGTGTCTATGTTATGTCATTTCGTAAGTAGCGGATAATAATACTCAGCTTTTTTCGCTTGAAATCTTTTAGGGCTAATTATATACTACTCTTAGTACCTAGTCATATAACTATGAATGGTGGCTTGTATTATGAAAATGACAAAGAAAGAACGGCAGAAACGTTTAAAGGAAACAATCGCTGAGAATCCTTTTATTACAGATGAGGATCTAGCAAAAATGTTTTCTGTTAGTATTCAAACGATTCGCCTAGATAGAATGGAACTTTCGATACCAGAGTTAAGAGAACGAATTAAAGACGTTGCTAAAAAGCAGTTAGATGATGTAAAAGCTCTACCGCTTGAAGAAGTTATTGGAGAAATTATTGACCTTCAATTAGACCTGAGTGCGATCTCAATCTTAGATATTAAACCTGAGCATGTTTTTTCTCGCAACCAAATAGCGAGGGGCCATCACCTTTTTGCGCAGGCTAATTCCCTAGCAGTTGCGATTATCAATGACGAACTTGCACTAACAGCTAAGGCGACAATACATTTTACGAGACAAGTAAAAGTAGAAGAGCGTGTAATCGCGAAGGCAAAAGTAACAAAATTGGAAAAAGAAAGAACTGTCGTAGAGGTTACTAGCTTTGTAGAACAGGAAAAAGTATTTTCTGGTCGCTTTGATATGTTCCGTTCGAAAAATTAATTTTACTAAAGATAGGTACTCAAAAAAAGGCTAATATCCCTTTTGAAATGAATACAGGAATTTTTCTTTCTGTTGTAGAAGAAAGATACAGATGGGGTGTAGTGTTCATTTTTCCCGGTGATATCTAATACTTTAATAAAATAGGCAGGGAAATGAGGGTATAGAGATGAAACTAGCAATGGATGCAATGGGAGGGGACAACGCTCCTGAAGCAATTGTTGAAGCAGCTATGAAAGGAATCCAAACTCATAGCGATCTTGAAATTATTTTAGTAGGAAATGAAGAACACATAACGAAATACTTAAAAGATGAAACAAGAATATCAATATTACATACCGACGAAAAAATAGAAGATACGGATTCACCTACTGCTGCCGTTAGGAGAAAGAAAAATGCTTCTATGGTTCTAGCAATTAAGGAAGTAAAAGAGGGTCGAGCTGATGCAGTCATTTCAGCTGGCAATACTGGGGCATTGATGACAGCAGGCTTATTACATATCGGACGTATAAATGGAATTGAAAGACCTGCTTTAGCACCGATGCTAAAGACGACTGCTGGAGAAGGGTTTCTATTACTTGATGTTGGGGCAAATATGGATGCCAAAGAAGGACATCTCCTTCAATATGCCATCATGGGTAATATTTATATGCAGACGGTTCAAAAAATGAACAAACCTCGAGTTGGTTTATTAAATGTAGGAACGGAAGAAGGCAAAGGAAACGAATTAACGAAAAAAGCTTTCGAATTATTAAAAGAAACTGATTTCCAGTTTATCGGTAACATTGAATCTAGAGATTTACTAAATGGTGCAGCAGATGTAGTCGTTTGTGACGGCTTTTCAGGAAATCTTGTATTAAAGTCTGCAGAAGGAACAGCCGCTACAGTTATGTCAATGCTGAAGAAAGAACTAACGAGCTCCTTGCTAAATAAACTAGCAGCGAGTATTTTAAAACCTAGCTTTAAACGATTGAAAAAACAAATGAGCTATTCAGAATACGGTGGAGCAAGTTTATTTGGTTTAAAGGCTCCTGTTATTAAGGCACACGGTTCATCTGATGCAGTTGCATTAGCACATGCGATTAGGCAAGCAAATGAAATGGTTTCTGAACAGGTCGTAACAACGATTAAAAATGAAGTAGCAAAGTATCAAAAAATGACAGGAAACATTGAAGATAAAGGAGAATGATTATGGGGAAGATAGCATTTTTATTTCCGGGACAAGGCTCTCAATTTGTAGGAATGGGAAGTACATTAGATAATGATATTTTTTCAAGAGCTGATGAACGATTAGGTTTCTCCCTTTCTGATATTATGTTTCAAGGTCCTGAGGATGCATTAAAACGAACGGAAAATACCCAACCAGCACTACTTACTATGAGCGTGGCAGTATTAGAGTCAATGAAGAAACATGATATTACACCTGATTATGTGGCTGGACATAGTTTAGGAGAATATAGTGCATTAGTAGCTGCAGGAGCTATGACCTTTGAAGATGCGGTTTATGCTGTAAGACAGCGTGGTTTGTTTATGGAAGAAGCTGTTCCAACTGGTGTGGGAGCAATGGCTGCGGTACTTGGAATGGAACGTGAAGCTTTAGAACAGGTTTGCTCTACTGTTTCGACAGATGAACATGTTGTACAATTAGCAAATATGAATTGTCCTGGACAAATTGTTATATCTGGTTCGGCGGAAGCTGTTCAGTTAGCTTCTGAAAAAGCAAAGGAAGAAGGGGCTAAACGAGTTATTCCATTACAAGTAAGTGGTCCATTTCATTCATCACTAATGAAACCAGCTGCTGATAAACTAGCAAAAGTATTAGAAGAAATTACGATAAAAGATGCAACAATTCCAGTAATAGCAAATGTGACAGCAGAGGAAATGATATCTGCTTCTGACATTACAGAAAAACTTATTGAACAAGTTTATTCGCCTGTACTCTGGGAAGATACTGTAAGGAAGCTTTTAGACCTTGGAGTTGATACATTTGTTGAAGTTGGTTCAGGGAATGTATTATCTGGCCTAGTGAGAAAAGTACAACGTCGTGCAAATGTTCATGCAGTAAGTGATTTCGAAAGTATTGAAAAAATGGTTTTGGCTCTGAAAGGAGAGAAATAATATGTTAAAGGGTAAGTCAGCTTTAGTAACAGGAGCATCGCGTGGAATTGGACGTGCAACTGCAATTGAGTTAGGGAAACAAGGTGCAAATGTAGCGGTCAATTATTCAGGTAGTAAAGAAAAAGCTGAAGAAGTTGTGGCTGAATTAAAGGGAATGGGTGTTGAGGCATTTGCTATTCAAGCAGACGTAGCTGACTCAGAATCAGTACAAGGTATGATTAAAGAAGTAATAGGAACTTTTGGTTCGCTTGATATCCTTGTAAATAACGCAGGTATCACTAGAGATAATTTAATTATGCGTATGAAGGAAGAAGACTGGGATGCAGTTATTAATACAAATTTAAAAGGTGTGTTTAACTGCTCAAAAGCAGTAACAAGACAAATGATGAAACAACGTTCAGGTCGCATAATTAATGTTGCTTCTGTCGTAGCAGTTATGGGGAATGCGGGACAAGCTAACTATGTTGCTGCAAAAGCTGGTGTTATTGGTTTAACAAAATCAATGGCTCGTGAGTTAGCTAATCGTAATATTACTGTAAATGCAATTGCTCCAGGCTTTATAGAGACAGACATGACGGATAGTTTAACTGACGAAATCAAGGGTGAAATGCTAAAGCAAGTACCACTTGCAAAGTTAGGGCAACCTGAACAAATTGCATCAGTTATTCGTTTCCTAGCATCTGACGACAGTAGTTATATGACGGGACAAACTTTGCACGTTGATGGTGGAATGGTAATGCCCTAAGAATAATTATTAGTTATGAATGGTGAGTTATGAATGAAAAATGGGAATTGAAATCTTTGGATACTTAGTTAATTTTGTAATGTTTCGACATCATTAACAATTCATAACTTATAACTTGTAATTCATAATTAGCAATTCCCACTTGCGTATTTGTTGTAAAATCACCTATAATGATTTTCATTGGATATGTCGTTAATTAATTCCAAATTACTTTGAGAGGAGGTGAACGAAAGATGGCAGATGTTTTATCTCGTATCACAAAAATTATTGTTGATCGTTTAGGAGTAGAAGAATCAGAAGTCAAACCTGCGGCTTCATTCAAGGACGATTTAGGTGCAGATTCATTAGACGTTGTAGAACTTGTTATGGAATTAGAAGATGAGTTTGATTTAGAGATTTCTGATGAAGAAGCTGAAAAAATCTCTACTGTAGCAGATGTTGTAGAATACATACAAAGCCAACAGTAGTTCTCTTATTGTCAAGTCCCATATATTGATATGGGACTTGCATTTAAGGAAAGACTGCTTCACAGCTTTTCTTATTAAAATTTACCTGTGAACGTGTTGGAGGTAGCCATGTCACATTCTTCAAAAAATTATCGAAAACGTTTTGGCCCAAACCAGTATGACCGTAAAAGACAAACTAGAAGATTGACACTAACTGTTAAGCAAAAAGAAAGGTTTGAACAGTTAGTTTCTGAAATTGGACTACCGTTTCATGATAATAAGCTGTTAATTCAGGCTTTTACACATTCATCCTATGTGAATGAGCATCGCATTAGCTCTTGTCAAGATAACGAGCGTCTTGAGTTCTTAGGAGACGCTGTGTTAGAACTAGCTGTTTCTCAATACTTATATAAAAAATTTGAGGCGATGAGCGAAGGGGATATGACGAAGCTAAGAGCGGCGATTGTCTGCGAAGCTTCATTGGCTAATTTAGCTAATGAACTATGCTTTGGTGAACTAGTGTTACTCGGTAAAGGTGAGGAAATGACCGGTGGAAGAGGTCGTCCTGCGCTATTAGCTGATGTATATGAATCCTTTGTTGGCGCGTTATATCTTGACCAGGATCTAGATGCAGTCTATCGCTTTTTAGACCTAACGATTTACCCTAAAATTAATGAGGGTGCTTTTTCTCATATGATGGATTTTAAAAGTCAATTACAGGAGTTTGTTCAACGTGATAATATTGGACAGATTCATTATGAAATTGTCCAGGAACGTGGTCCAGCTCATAGTCGAGAATTTGTTTCAGAAGTCTTATTGAATGCTCGAACATTAGGTATCGGTACTGGCCGTTCAAAAAAAGAAGCAGAACAACATGCTGCTCAGCAAGCTCTTATTAGCTTAAGTGAAGAAGGGCAAAAAGATAATATATAATTGGAAAGAAGGGGACAAACTCATTCCTCTTCTTTTTTGTGTAAATACAGGTTGTATATCATAATTCGTAACTTGTGAATCGGCATATCAAGTTTTAATTATGATATAATAATTGCGTTGTTATCAAAGGTGAGGAGGATGAAAGATGTTCCTCAAACGTTTAGAGGTCATTGGGTTTAAATCATTTGCTGAACAGATGAATATTGACTTTGTGCCAGGGGTTACAGCTGTAGTTGGACCTAATGGGAGCGGAAAAAGTAATATTTCAGATGGTATACGGTGGGTGTTAGGAGAGCAATCTGCGAAATCATTACGTGGGTCAAAAATGGAAGATATCATTT
The DNA here is from genome assembly GCF_002335805.1 of Bacillus sp. FJAT-45350. Taxonomy (NCBI): domain Bacteria; kingdom Bacillati; phylum Bacillota; class Bacilli; order Caryophanales; family Bacillaceae; genus Bacillus; species Bacillus sp. FJAT-45350. The sequence continues at coordinate 529,309 of NZ_NISU01000001.1, forward strand.
TCGCCGGAAGTGACACAAGAAAACCATTAAATTTTGCTGAAATAACATTAGTCCTTGATAATGAGGATCATTACATAGGAATTGACTATAGTGAGGTAAGTGTTACTCGACGAGTCTATCGCTCAGGAGATAGTGAGTATCTATTAAATCGGCAAACATGTAGATTAAAGGATATTGTTGATTTATTTATGGATTCTGGTCTTGGTCGAGAGGCATATTCGATTATTGGTCAAGGTAAGGTAGAAGAGATATTAAGTAGTAAATCAGAAGACCGCAGAGTCATTTTTGAAGATGCTGCTGGGGTACTTAAATACAAGAATCGTAAAATAAAAGCAGAACGTAAATTAGCAGAAACTCAAGAAAATCTTTTTAGAGTAGAAGACATTTTACATGAGCTTGAAGGGCAAGTAGAACCTCTGCAAATACAGGCATCTGTTGCAAAAGACTACCTTCAAAAAAAGGCTGAACTAAAAGATGTAGAAGTTGCTTTAATGGTCTATGAGATTGATGATTTACATAAAAAATGGTCAGAGCATAACCAACAGTTTGAAAAGCTTAAAGAAGAAAAAACAACTCGCCAAAATAGTATAGAAGAAAATGAAGCAAAACTAACACTTGTTCGCGAACAACTTCAACAACTTGATGAAGAGATGAACGAATATCAAGATTCTCTATTAAAAACTAGTGAAGAATTAGAAAAAAATGAAGGGCAAAAGGAAGTACTTAAAGAAAGAAAAAAGAATTTTACTCAAAATAAAGACCAGCTACTAAAAACAATAAATAATCTTAAAGAGGAAAAACTCGAACTAGGGCAAAAGCTAAATGAAGAAATTGGAAAGCAAAAAAATATTGAAAAGATACTAGTTCATTTAAAAGAAGAGATGACTGATAAGAATAAAGCACTAGCTCTTGCTGAGGAAGACCTAGAGGCTGAATTAGATAGGCTAAAGTCAGATTATATTGAAGTGTTAAATGAACAAGCATCAATTCGAAATGAAACCCGTTATTTAAAAGAACAACTCCACCTTCAAGAAAAAAAAGTAATAAGAATAGAGGATGACAATAAGCAATTAATTACTTTGCGTGAGGAAGTGGCAATTAGGAAGAATGATTTAACATCAGTTCTTCTTCAAAAGCAGGGTGAGGTTGAAGAGAAAGTAAAGGAATATAGAAATGTTCAACTGGAATTAGAACAAAAACGGAATTCCTATCAAAAGCAACAAAGTAAACTATATGAAGCATATCAGCTTATCCAGCAAGTTCGTTCAAGAAAAGAAGTTCTTGAGGAAATGCAAGCCGATTTTTCAGGGTTCTTTCAAGGGGTAAAAGAAATACTAAGAGCTAGAGGTGGACAGCTTTCAGGTATAGTTGGAGCAGTTGCAGAGCTAGTGAAGGTACCAAAAGAATACGAGACAGCATTAGAAATTTCATTAGGCGGGGCGACGCAACATATCGTAGTGGAAACCGAAGAACAAGCTCGTCGTGCAATTCAATTTTTAAAGCAAAAACGATATGGCCGAGCAACATTTCTCCCTTTACCAGCCATTAAAGGAAGGTATCTGAGTGATAATCAGCTATCAATTGTAAATACACATCCGTCGTTTGTTGGTGTGGCATCTGATTTAATCAATTTTGATAAAAAATATGAACACGTTATAAGTAATTTACTAGGACATGTCATCATTGCCACTGACCTACAAGGGGCAAATGAAATTGCTCGTTTATTAGGGTTTAGGAATCGAATTGTGACAGTAGATGGAGATGTAGTAAATCCAGGTGGCTCTATGACGGGTGGAAGCATTAAACAAAAAACAACACCACTTCTTGGTCGTTCAAGAGAACTTGAATCATTAACTGATAAGCTGGTAAAAATGGAAGAAACGACCTCTGTATTAGAAAATTATGTAAAAGATTTAAAACAACAGGTTTCTGCACTTGAAGTAAGGTTAGAAAAACTGCGAGTAGAAGGTGAAGGTTCAAGGGAGGCAGAGCAAGAAATTCGTTCCGCTATAAGAGAGATAGAGATGGAAGAAAAGAACGTAAATGAACGTCTTCTATTGTACGACCGAGAACATGGGTCTTTTACAACAGAGCGTCAAGAAATAGAAAATCGTTTAATTCATCTTGAACATACACTAACGCAAACAGTAGCTTCCTCAGAGTTACTAGAAAAACAAGTTTCAGAAATTGAAGAAAAAAAGAAACTACAAAAAACATCGAAAGAGACTGTACAAGAAGATTTAATTGAGTTAAAGGTTGAGCTTGCTAAAGAAGAAGAACGACTACATAACCAGAAGGAAACTGTTCAACGTTTATCGAATGAAGAAGAGCGAACAACAAACCGTCTTAAGGATATGGAAGAGCAATACTGGTTACTAGAAAATGAAATGACTGCTAGTTCAACAGGAGAAGAGACGATTGAAGACAAAATTGAAAGAAATCGTAAACGTAAGGATGAAGCAATTCATTCTCTTTCTAAGATTCGCCATCAACGACAAGATTTGCAGCAAAAAGCTACGTACCTTGAGGACAAGCTTAAGCTTGAAAAGGGTCAGTTAACGTACATTATGGAACAACTTCATGACAAGGAAGTCCTTGTCAATCGTTTAGATGTTGAGCTAGAAAACCGTTTATCTCATATACGTAATGAATATGAACTGAGCTATGAAGCTGCAAAAGAGCATTATCATTTAACGCTTGATGTAGATGATGCTCGAACAAAAGTAAAGTTAATCAAGCTGGCAATAGAAGAGCTAGGGCATGTAAATTTAGGGGCAATTGAAGAGTTCGAGCGAGTGAATGAACGATTTCAATTTTTGTCAGAGCAAAAGAACGATTTAACAGAAGCAAAAGAAACTCTTTACAATGTAATCGCTGAGATGGATGAGGAAATGACGAAGCGTTTTGAACAGACTTTTACACAAATACGTGCACATTTCCAAGTCGTCTTCAGAAAGCTATTTGGTGGTGGTGAGGCGGATTTAGTCTTATCAAACCCTGACCAACTCCTACATACAGGTGTGGACATTGTTGCAAGACCGCCAGGTAAAAAGCTACAGCACCTTGCCTTACTATCTGGGGGAGAACGTGCACTAACCGCAATAGCTTTACTCTTTGCGATATTAAAAGTTCGTCCAGTCCCATTTTGTGTTCTTGATGAAGTTGAGGCTGCTCTAGATGAAGCTAACGTAAGTCGCTTTGCGGCATATTTAAAAGAGTTCAGTAGTCATACCCAATTTATCGTCATCACCCATAGAAAAGGAACCATGGAAGAAGCGGACGTTCTATATGGAGTTACTATGCAAGAGTCAGGTGTATCAAAATTAGTTTCTGTTAGATTAGAGGAAACAGAGAAATTTCTTGTGGAATAGGAAAAATATGAATTTAGAATTGAAAATTAAGAATTGCGAGTTAAAACATGGTTAGGAGCTATTAGCAATCCAACTATAAGGAGGACCTTATGAGTTTTTTTAAGAAGTTAAAAGAGAAGATTACCCTACAAACAGATACAGTAACAGAGAAGTTTAAAACTGGATTAGAAAAAACACGTGACTCATTTGTCGGAAAGATGAATGAATTAGTAAGTCGTTATCGTAAAGTAGATGAAGAATTTTTTGAAGAGTTAGAGGAACTCTTGATAAGTGCTGATGTTGGTGTAGAAACGGTAATGGAATTAATTGATACACTTAAAGATGAAGTACGTCTTCGTAATATAAAAGATACCAAAGATATTCAGCCTGTTATCTCAGAGAAGTTAGCTGAACTATTACAAAAGGAAGAGGAAAATTCTCAGTTAAATATCCAAGAAGGTGCTATGACAGTAATCCTTTTTGTTGGTGTTAATGGAGTAGGGAAAACAACAACAATTGGAAAAATGGCTCATATGTTTAAAGAAGAAGGTAAATCAGTAGTACTTGCAGCAGGAGACACATTCCGTGCAGGGGCAATTGAGCAACTTGAAGTATGGGGAGAGCGCGTTGGTGTTGATGTAATTAAACAGCAAGCGGGGAGTGACCCGGCAGCAGTTATGTATGATGCTGTTCAAGCTGCCAAATCTCGTAATGCAGATGTTCTATTATGTGATACTGCTGGAAGATTACAAAATAAAGTAAACTTAATGAAGGAACTCGAAAAAGTAAAGCGTGTCATTGAACGAGAAGTCCCAGGTGCTCCCCACGAGGTATTACTTGTACTAGATGCTACAACAGGTCAAAATGCAATGAGCCAAGCAAAGGCGTTTGGACAAACAACGGATGTATCAGGTATTGTCTTAACAAAACTAGACGGTACAGCAAAAGGTGGAATTGTTGTTGCGATTCGTCATGAACTAGATATCCCTGTAAAGTATGTCGGTCTGGGCGAAAAAATGGACGATCTCCAACAATTTGACTCTGAACAATTTGTATATGGACTTTTTAAAGATATTCTTGAAGAGCAGGAAGAAGAGGAAGAGAAGGAATTATAAGTTCTGAGTTATTAGTTATGAATGATTTTAATGGGTAATTGTAAATGGCCAATGGTTAATTGAATTTAGAATTGCAAATGGCAAATAAAAACCTAAAAATTAGCAATTCATAACCCATAACTCATAATTCATAATTAATTCCCACTCAGGGGTTTTGTATGTTAAGAAAAAAACTTGACACTAGATTTTTTTTCGTGTAATATTTGTATTCGTAAAGGGAATTCACTTAACAAGGGGTTGGTGTTGTGTTAGATAAAACGTTAAGAATGAACTATCTGTTTGACTTTTATCAGTCACTCCTAACACCCAAGCAGCAGAAGTACATGTCATTGTACTATCTTGATGATTTGTCTCTTGGTGAAATTGCCGAAGAATTTGAAGTCAGTCGACAAGCTGTTTATGATAACATTAAACGTACTGAATTAATGCTAGAAGAATACGAAGTGAAATTATCGTTATTAGCTAAGTTTGAAAAACGTACGTCGTTATTAGAAACACTGAAAAAGACTGCGCAAGAAAAAAAATCGACTCCTGAAGAGATCAACAACTTAATTGATTCTCTTGAAAAATTAGATTAGGAGGCGAAAGCAATGGCATTTGAAGGTTTAGCTGAACGATTACAGAATACATTAGCTAAAATGAAGGGGAAAGGGAAAGTAACCGAAGCAGACGTTAAAGAAATGATGCGTGAAGTTCGCCTTGCCCTCCTAGAAGCAGATGTTAACTTTAAAGTTGTTAAACAATTTATCGCAGATGTAAAAGAGCGAGCAATTGGACAAGAGGTGTTAAAGAGTTTAACACCTGGACAACAAGTTATAAAAGTAGTTAATGAAGAGCTTACTAATTTAATGGGTGGTGAGCAGAGTAAGATTGCTCATGCAAATAAACCCCCGACAGTTGTCATGATGGTTGGTCTGCAAGGTGCAGGTAAAACGACTACTACAGCAAAATTAGCGAATCATTTACGAAAAAAGCATAACCGCAATCCGATGCTTGTTGCTGCTGATATTTATCGTCCTGCTGCGATTAAGCAGTTAGAAACATTAGGTAAGCAGCTAAGTATGCCAGTGTTCTCGTTGGGTGACCAAGTGAGCCCAGTGGAAATTGCTAAGCAAGCACTTGCAAAAGCAAAAGAAGAGCATCATGATTACTTAATCATTGATACAGCTGGTCGTTTGCATATTGATGAAGGATTAATGGAAGAATTGCAGCAAGTGAAAGAAGTAGCTAATCCTGATGAAATTCTGTTAGTTGTCGATGCAATGACAGGGCAAGATGCTGTTAATGTGGCAGAAAGCTTTAATGAACAACTAGATATTACTGGTGTAGTTTTAACAAAGCTAGATGGTGATACACGTGGTGGTGCGGCGTTATCTGTTAAGGCAGTAACGAAAACACCAATTAAGTTTGCTGGTATGGGCGAAAAGATAGACCAACTTGAACCATTCCACCCTGAGCGAATGGCTTCTAGGATTCTAGGTATGGGTGATGTATTAACACTCATTGAAAAGGCTCAAGCCAATGTAGATGAAGAGAAGGCCAAAGAGCTAGAGAAGAAAATGAGAACGATGGATTTCACGTTTGAGGATTTTCTTGAACAGCTTGAGCAAGTTCGTAATATGGGACCACTTGATGAGTTACTAGGGATGATGCCTGGAATGAACAAAATGAAGGGTATGAAAAATCTTCAAGTGGATGATAAACAAATTAATCGTGTTGAAGCTATTGTCCGTTCAATGACAAAAGCAGAAAAGCAAGACCCAAGTCTTATGAATGCAAGTCGTAGACGTAGAATCGCTAAAGGAAGCGGTACGAGCATTCAGGATGTCAATCGCTTACTCAAACAATTCGAGGATATGAAGAAGATGATGAAGCAAATGACGAATATGGGTGGAAAAGGTAAGAAAAAAGGCAAAGGCGGTCTTAAGTTACCGTTTATGTAAATTATGTTATTCATTTTTCCTAGCACTTTCAGTTTTTAGCATGAAAATGTTGAATGGTATTGCAAGCTAGTGAAATTTACTATATTATAAAATATTGTGTGAAATAATTTTGGAGGTGTCAACGAATGGCAGTAAAAATTCGTTTAAAGCGTATGGGTTCAAAGAAAGCTCCTTTCTATCGTTTGGTAGTAGCAGATTCTCGTTCTCCACGTGATGGTCGTTTCATCGAGGAGATCGGTACTTATAACCCATTAACTCAACCAGCGAAAGTAGACATTAAAGAAGAGAAAGCACTTCAGTGGATGTTAGAGGGTGCAAAACCATCTGATACAGTTCGCAACCTTTTCTCTCAAGCTGGTCTTATGGAAAAGCTTCACAACGCAAAAAACAGTAAGTAATTGAGAAAGGGAAAGGATCCTATTGATCCTTTCCTTTTTTCAAATTATAGAAGTAAATCAAATATTTATGATACAATAAATGAAATCTATCAAATGACAAGGAGTACATATATTATGAAAGAGTTAGTAGAGACGATTGCGAAAGCTCTAGTTGACCATCCTGATGATGTATATGTCACAGTACGGGATGAAGAACAGCTTATTACGTTAGAACTAACAGTAAATGGTCAGGACATGGGAAAAGTTATTGGAAAACAAGGTCGAGTGGCAAAGGCAGTTCGCTCGGTAGTCAATGCAGCAGCAGCACAGCAAAATAAACGTGTTCGATTAGATATCATTGATCCTGTAGGGTGAGGGAAACCTCGCTCTTTTTTATAGAGTCAGAATTTACCTCAAAAGTATTGTAAGATTGATTCATTTTACTAATATCTTTAAAATAATTATTGATAGAACTTTTGCAGCGAGGTGAAAGATGGATATTATTAGAACCGTTACTGTGAAACAGATACTGACAGAGAAGCGAAAACAATATTTAATGAATGAGTTGAGCAATGAAGAAGTACAAGTAAGTAAAGAATTAGAACAGCTAAAGTTCCAATTACATAAAAAATTAAAGAAATTTCAGAGCGACCATGAATATAGCCAAACGATTCGTCAAAGTTTTAACAGTGAAATTAAACAAAGACAGGAAAAGCTAAGAGCAGTTGAATTTAAGAAGCATCAATTAAACAAACTAGAGATAGGTACAGAATTAAAGGACGGCTCAGTACAATCAATTTGTAGTATACAAGTTGGAGATAACTGGGATGATGTGTTACGTGATACTGAAGTGATTATAAGAGATGGTATTGTTGATGAAATTAGAAAAGGACTGAAAAAAGATGACAAATTGGTTTAAAGTCGGAAAGATTGTTAACACACAAGGGCTACGCGGTGAAGTAAGGGTCATTTCCATTACAGATTTTGAAGAAGAGAGATTTTCTGTCGGGAGTAAGCTTTATCTAGAGCACGATGATTTAAAAGATTTGCGTCCACTTACTGTCGCAAGTCACCGAAAGCATAAAAATTTTGATTTACTAACGTTTGAAGGACTTACGAACATTAATGAAGTAGAGCCTTTTAAAGGTGGTACGCTTCAAGTTTCAGAAGAGGCTCTTGGTGACCTAGATGAAGGTGAGTTTTACTATCATGAAATTATTGGTTGTGAGGTGTGGACAGACGAGGGTAAAGAGCTTGGTAAGATAAAAGAAATACTTTCACCAGGTGCAAATGATGTATGGGTTGTTCAACGGAAGGGGCCAGGAAAAGAAATTCTACTTCCATATATAGAGGATGTAGTAAAAGAAGTGAATATTGAAGAGAAAAAAGTAACTGTCCATTTAATGGAAGGGCTTATCTAAAATGAAAATTGATGTATTAACGCTTTTTCCTGAGATGTTTACTGGTGTATTTGGTTCATCAATTTTGAATCAAGCTCAGGAAAAAGGGTACGTAAATTTTAATGTGGTAAATTTTCGGGATTATACAGAAAATAAGCATAAGAAAGTGGACGACTATCCTTATGGTGGAGGAGCAGGAATGGTCTTAGCACCACAGCCATTGTTTGATGCGGTAGAAACGTTGAGGGCAAATCATAATACAAAGCCTCGAGTAATTCTCCTATGTCCTCAAGGGGAAAGATACACTCAAAAAAAGGCTGAGGAATTAGCACATGAGGAACATCTAATCATGCTATGTGGACACTATGAAGGATATGATGAGCGTATTCGAGAGCATCTAGTTACTGATGAAATTTCCATTGGAGATTTTGTTCTAACGGGTGGTGAAGTAGGAGCAATGATTATCGCTGATAGCGTGACTCGTCTTTTACCGGGGGTGTTAGGAAACGAAACCTCAGCTGTCACTGATTCTTTTTCAACAGGTTTACTAGAGCATCCACAGTATACTAGGCCATCTGATTTTAGAGGTATGAAAGTACCTGATGTTCTTTTATCTGGTCATCATGAAAACATTGAAACATGGAGGCGTAAAGAAGCGCTTCGACGTACATATGTAAGAAGACCTGATTTACTAGAAGGGAAAGAGTTAACTGAGGAAGAGAAAAAGTGGATAGAGGAATTTAAATTCGATGCTTGAACTTTAGTATAATATATGATATTATACTCTTTGTGGCTAAGGCCCGTTATTCCGATGTTCCGCTAGTGATTATTACATATCTGCTATGAGCATCTGTGCTGGAAGGAGGGAAATATACGATGAACAACATTATCCGTGAAATTACACAAGAACAACTTAAATCGGATCTTCCATCATTCCGTCCTGGAGACACTTTAGTTATTCATGTTAAAGTTGTTGAGGGAACTCGTGAGCGTATTCAGCTTTTCGAGGGCGTTGTAATCAAACGTCGTGGATCTGGAGTTAGTGAGACTTTTACAGCTCGTAAAATCTCATACGGTGTAGGTGTTGAACGTACATTCCCATTACATTCACCGAAAATCGCTAAGATTGAAGTGAAACGTCGCGGTAAAGTACGTCGTGCGAAACTTTACTATCTACGTGCATTACGTGGTAAAGCGGCTCGTATTAAAGAAATTCGATAGTATTCAAAAAAGGAAGGAGCTTGATATTCAAGCTCCTTTTTTGAAATTTACGAGAAAGTTTTTAAATGGTGTATTTGGATTGGAAGTCTATTTTAGATGTTTTCTTTATGGTAATAAATTGATGAATAAAGTAAAATAAGGTTATCTAACGTTTTTTTATAGTAAAATTTAGTACTTTAGGTTTTGGAGGAGACGTTGTTATGACGACAAGGGGAAAAAGCGAAATAGTAGAATGGACCAAAGCCATTGTAATTGCTTTATTATTAGCTGTAGTTATCCGTTATTTTTTATTTGCGCCTATAGTAGTAGAAGGGCAATCAATGATGCCGACTTTACATCATAGTGATAGAATGATTGTCAATAAAATTGGGTATACCATAGGAAAGCCAAAGAGGTTTGATATCATTGTTTTCCATGCTACTGAAGAAAAAGATTATATCAAACGTGTAATTGGTCTCCCAGGAGATACGATTGAATACAAAGACGATGTTCTATTTATTAATGGTGAAGCGGTTGAAGAGCCATACTTAGATCATTTAAAAGCTGATCTTGAAACGAACGATTTTTTAACATATGATTTTACTTTAGAACAAGTGGCAGATCAATCAGTAGTGCCAGAAGGACATGTGTTTGTACTTGGGGATAACAGAAGACATAGCCTAGATAGTCGAGATATTGGCTTCGTAGAGTACGAAGATGTGATTGGTAAAGCTAACATGATTTATTGGCCAGTGTCAGATATTCGTTTTGCAAAGTAGGTGAAGAAATGACGATTCAATGGTTTCCTGGACATATGGCGAAAGCCAGACGAGAAGTAACAGAAAAGCTTAAGCTTATTGATGTTGTCATTGAGCTTCTTGATGCAAGAGTACCTCTTTCTTCAAGGAACCCAATGATTGATGAAATTGTAGCACATAAACCAAGATTAATTTTATTAAATAAGGCTGACTTAGCCGATCCTAAAATGACCGATAAATGGACTTCATACTTCCGTAAACAAGATGTTGTCGTATTACCAATTGATTCTCAGTCAGGTAAGGGTGTAGAGAAAATACCTGGAGCATGTAAAGAACTAGCTCATGCATTATTTGAGAAGTGGAAATCAAAAGGTATGAAACCAAGAGCAATACGAGCGATGATACTTGGAATTCCTAACGTTGGTAAATCAACATTAATCAACCGTCTAGCGGTGAAAAAGATCGCTAAAACAGGCGACCGACCGGGTGTTACGAAAAAGCAGCAATGGATAAAGGTCGGTAAGGAATTGGAGCTTTTAGATACACCAGGGATTTTATGGCCGAAGTTTGAAGATCAACAGATTGGCTATCGTTTGGCAGCGACAGGGGCAATTAAGGATGAGCTCTTAGATTTTCAGGACATTGCTTTATTTGTTTTGAATTTTATGAAGGATCATTATCCTGAAACGATTCAACAACGATATAAATTAGAGGAAGTTCCTGATGAAGGACTCGCGCTGTTTGATGAGATTGGGAAGAAAAGGGGATGTCTCTTACCTGGGGGCTACATAGATTATGATAAAGCAGCTGAGATTATTCTACGGGAACTTCGCTCAGGTACATTAGGAAGAATTACATTAGAGCAAACTCCGTCGAATTCTTAGGATGAAATATAAAAGGCATACGTATGATTGCGTATGCCTTTTATATTTCAACTTAAAACTGTTGTTGTTCAAGCCGATATAATACATAAATTGATACGGGAGAGAGACATGAAGAGATTAGCTATAAGACAAATTGAAGATTTACTGTTTGGTAGTAAAACTGTTGAACAGTCAACTTTGGATGAGATTAAACATGATGAAAGAAAAGGAGTTCAAAAGTTAATAGAACGTTACAATAGAAAAATACAAAAAGAACAAGATTTAAAAGAAGACTTTTACAAAATGATGGTTTATGAAGAAGACTTAAAGATAAAGGGTATTCGGTATATTGCTGGCATTGATGAAGTGGGTAGAGGTCCTCTAGCTGGACCTGTAGTTAGTAGTGCAGTTATACTTCCTACAGATTTTTACTTACCTGGGCTAACTGATTCAAAAAAATTACCGAAAGACAAAAGGGATGAATTCTACTCAATTATAATTAAAGAAGCAATTGCCTTTCATGTGAGTATTGTTCCGGCAACTGTAATTGATGAAGTTAATATCTATCAAGCTACGAAACGATCTATGCTAGAAGCTGTTAATGGTTTAGACATTCAACCAGAGCATTTACTAATAGATGCTATGGAATTAAAGGTTTTACTTCCTCAAACGTCACTTATAAAAGGGGACCAAAAAAGTGTATCCATTGCGGCTAGTTCTGTTGTTGCAAAAGTTACACGTGATAGGTATATGGAAAGATTAGGGGAGATACATCCACACTATGGTTTTGAAAAACATATGGGTTATGGAACGAAAGAGCACCTAGAAGCAATTGATAAATATGGTGTAATTGATGAGCATCGTCGGTCCTTTGCCCCAATAAGAGAAAGTATTGCTACTGCTAAATAGGAGGGGAGTACGGTGTTTCAAACGAATATAACGACTGGTAATACAGGGAGTGTTTCTAACAATAACCAAGTTCGCTCCATACGTTTAAAACCAGGCGAAGTTTTTCAAGGTAGAGTGATAAAGTTATTTCCAAATAATATTGCAGCTTTGCAACTTGCTGGGATGAACCTAACAGCAAGACTTGAAGCTGCATTAACTGCTCAACAAACATATTGGTTTGAGGTCCAACAAAGTACAGGAATTCCGAAGTTAAAGGTACTTGATGATAACTTATTTAGACAAAGAGATTCTCAATCTACTCCTAACAACCAACCGCAATCTACACAACAAGTATTACAACAGTTAGGGTTACAGCAAACAAAAGCGAATGAATTATTAATTAGACATTTTGCTTCTGAACAAGTTCCGTTTACAAAAGAAAAAATTACAAAGGGAGCAGAGTTACTTAAGCAAACTGGGCAACTTAATAGAGAGGGAATGCAAGTACTTCAACAGATAATGCAGCGTAATTTGCCACTAACTTCAGAGGTTTTTCATGCGATACGTGCAGTTCAATCTAGTGAATCTATTTCTAATCAGCTAACACAATTACTATCGGATATGAATCGTATCGGGGGAGCTGATGAAAAGTCAAAGCAAATACTTGATTCACTTAATTCTTTAAATCGTGGGACAGTAATTCCTTCTAGCCCTTCATCAATAGGCAATCTTTTGACGATGCTTTCAACAAGTCAACTGTCAGAAGAGAGAGAGGGCTCATTTCAATTACTCCAAAAAATCGGGGTTGTTCCTCAACAAGCTTCGAGAAGTGAATTTTACGAACAATTTAAAACAGCGATTCTTAACCCTGCTAATCGTCCAGTCCTTGAACAACTTTGGCCTTTTCTTTCAAATAATCAAACAGGTGGTATGAGGTTAGAAACATTAGATGCGAAAACCTTGTTTGATTTATTAGTACCCCGTTTAAATCTAACGGATGGTAAAGATGGACAAGAAAGGTTACAACAATTTCTGACTTTGATCTCATCGCAAAAAACAGAAAAGCAATCCGTTCAGTCGTTACAATCGCTAATGAGAAGTCCTGAGCAACTATCACAGCAAGAGAGAAATATGTTAAGTCAACTTGTCCAACAATCCTTTACGAATGAATCTACTGCTAATAGTGAACGTTCGAACCTTGGTAATCAGCTTTCAAGAATTGTCCAAAGCATGGGCTTCCAACAAGAACAAGAAATTATGAGGTTACTCCAAGGAAACCAGCAACAACCTAAAGAGGTACTCCAACTTGAAAGGTTCAAATCCTTGTTAATTCAAACCCAACAACTTGATTTACCATCAAATGTAAAAGAGCGAGCAGAATCAATCATACACCGAATAACAGGGCAACAGTTAATCGCAAGTGAAAACAGTGGTCCTTTACATCAATTAGCTGTTCAAGTTCCTTTACATTTAGCTGGTCATCAAACAGATTTGACAATGCAATGGGAAGGAAGAAAAACTAAAGAGGGAAAAATTGATTCGGAACACTGTCGAATATTATTTTATCTACATTTAGAAAACCTTGAAGAAACGATTGTAGATGTTCAAATTCAAAAGAGAATAGTTTCTATACATGTTTTTAATGAACACCCTAGACCAAACTTTCTTATTGAAAGTTTACAACCGTTGTTAAAAAAACAATTAGAAAAGTTTGAATATCAATTGTTGTCAGTAAAATGGAAAGAGATTAAGGAATCAACAAAGCATCAACAAATGACGCAGCCCAAAAATGCATATAATCAACAAGGATTTTATCAAGGAGTTGATGTTCGAGTATGACGGAAAAAAAACAAGCAATTGCATTAAGCTATAATGAAGAGCAGGATAATGCTCCAAAAGTGATAGGTAAAGGAAAAGGATTTATTGCAGATGAAATCATTAAAAGAGCTGAAGAAAATGATATACCGATACAACAGGACTCTTCACTTGTAGAAATACTAGGTCAATTAGAAATTAACGAAACCATTCCAACTGAACTTTATGAAGTTGTTGCAGAGATTTTTGCCTTTATCTATCGTGTAGACCGAAATGTAGCAAAATAAAATAGAAATATTACCAAGTAGTCAGTTCGTTTGTTAGTGTGTCCAAAGCTGGACATACTAACAAACAATGAACTGGCTTTTTAATTATTAATGACCAGTTCATTATTTATTAGTTTTATTGTAAGGGGTGTTATTATGACGATGAAAAATTTACTTCTAGTCCCTGAGTCTGAGGCATTTGTTGAGCAATATAAAGAAGAAATTGCTAGTGAGTTTGGTATTTATCGTTCAACTCAGGAAATTGATGCAATGAGTAAAGATATGACAAAAGCATTATTAAAGAAGAAAGAAAAGGATGCAAAGGAGGATACCAAGTGAAAAAAAAACGTGAATTCGAACCAAACCCAGAAACACCGTTAGATAATTGGGATGAAAATGTAGACCCTGCCCAAATGTCAGGTGACCATTGGGTAGAGGAAGAAAATGCTCCGTTGCAAGAATTTTTTGATACGAAAGACTGTAATGTTGTAGAAGAAAAAATGTCTGATCCTGCAGCGATGTTTCAACATCCAAGTATCAATGTAACATACGGAAATGATTCATTTACTGGAACTGCTCCAAAAGATAGCAGAGAAAAAAGAAAATAGAGTAAAGTTAAACTTAGCCTTGTTAAGAGATGTATCTTAACAAGGCTATATTTACATAAAAAAACACAAAGTTGGTAAAAAGGTGTAGAAAAAAGTGGATTATGAACATTTTATGAAATATTAATGGTCTTTTTTTTGCCAATCTATTCACCTTTAGCCATTTAAGTGGTATCCTATTAAAGGATATTATTTGGAGGGAAAATTCGAAAAAATTTTTGAAATAAAAAAAGGATTTTGCCAAATGATATCGAATAGTAGTGAAAGACATGCAATTAAACCTGTCTATTTATAAATTTTTTTAGAAGTGTTTTTTTATTGCATGAAATTTGCATCGAATTGATAGGAGGATGGAGAGAGAATGAATATCCACGAGTATCAAGGAAAAGATCTACTTCGTAAATATGGAGTAGCTGTTCCAAATGGTAAAGTAGCTTTTTCAGTAGAAGAAGCAGTAGAAGCAGCAAAAGAGTTAGGCTCAGAGGTTTGTGTTGTTAAAGCGCAAATTCATGCTGGTGGACGTGGAAAAGCTGGTGGCGTAAAAGTTGCTAAAAATCTTGACGAGGTTCGTACATACGCTGATGAGATTTTAGGTAAAACACTAGTTACACACCAAACTGGTCCTGAAGGTAAAGAGGTAAAGCGCTTACTTGTTGAAGAAGGATGCGACATTAAAAAGGAATACTATGTAGGTCTTGTTCTTGACCGCGCAACTTCACGTGTTGTTATGATGGCATCTGAAGAAGGTGGTACAGAGATTGAAGAGGTTGCAGAAGCAACTCCTGAAAAAATCTTCAAAGAAGTTATTGATCCTGCAGTAGGTCTTACTGGGTTCCAAGCTCGTAGACTAGCGTTCAATATCAACTTACCAAAAGAATTAGTTGGCCAAGCAGTTAAGTTCATGATGGGTCTTTACAAAGTATTCAGCGAAAAAGATTGTTCAATCGCTGAAATTAACCCACTTGTAACTACTGGTGATGGTAAGGTTATGGCTCTTGATGCGAAATTGAACTTTGATTCAAACGCTCTATATCGCCAAAAGGATATTCTTGAGTATCGTGATCTTGAAGAAGAAGATACAAAAGAAATCGAAGCTTCAAAATATGACTTAAGTTATATCGCGTTAGACGGAAACATCGGTTGTATGGTTAATGGTGCTGGTCTTGCTATGGCAACAATGGACATCATTAAACATTACAGTGGTGACCCAGCTAACTTCCTAGATGTAGGTGGCGGTGCGACGGCTGAAAAGGTTACTGAAGCATTCAAAATTATCCTATCTGATGAAAACGTTAAAGGTATCTTCGTTAACATCTTTGGTGGAATCATGAAGTGTGATATCATCGCTGAAGGTGTTGTTGAAGCAACGAAACAAGTTGGCTTAGAGTTACCACTTGTTGTTCGCTTAGAAGGAACGAACGTTGATTTAGGTAAAAAGATTCTTGAAGAATCTGGTTTAAATATAACGTCAGCTGACTCAATGGCAGATGGCGCACAAAAAATCGTATCTCTAGTGAAATAGAAAGGCGGGACGTGGAGAATGAGTATCCTGATTAATAAAGATACAAAAGTAATTGTACAAGGGATTACTGGAGCTACAGGACTATTCCATACGCAACAAGCTGTAGAATACGGTACACAAATTGTTGGTGGAGTAACTCCTGGTAAAGGTGGTACAGAAATAGAAGGAATTCCTGTATTTGATACAGTAGAGCAAGCGGTTAAGGCAACTGGAGCTAACGCTTCTGTGGTATACGTACCACCTGCATTCGCAGCTGATGCTATTATGGAAGCAACTGATGCAGAGCTTGATTTAGTTATTTGTATTACTGAAGGAATTCCTGTTCTTGACATGACAAATGTTAAGCGCTATATGGAAGGTAAGAAAACTCGTTTAGTTGGACCAAACTGCCCAGGTGTTATCACTCCTGATGAATGTAAAATTGGTATCATGCCAGGATACATTCATAAAAAAGGTCATGTTGGTGTAGTTTCACGTTCTGGTACTCTAACGTATGAAGCTGTACATCAATTATCAACTGAAGGTATTGGTCAGTCTACTGCTGTTGGTATTGGTGGAGACCCTGTAAATGGAACTGACTTTATCGATGTTCTTAACCTTTTCAACGAAGATCCAGACACTTATGCTGTAATTATGATAGGTGAAATCGGTGGAACTGCTGAAGAGGAAGCTGCTGAGTGGATAAAGGCTAACATGAAGAAGCCAGTAGTTGGATTTATCGGTGGACAAACTGCTCCTCCAGGGAAACGTATGGGCCATGCTGGTGCAATCATTTCTGGTGGTAAAGGTACTGCTGCAGAAAAGATTAAGACATTAGAAAGTTGTGGCGTTAAAGTTGCTCCAACACCTTCAGTAATGGGTGAAACATTAATTTCTGTGTTAAAAGAGCAAAGTTTATTAGAAAAATGTACTACTCATAAGTAAGATGAAGAGGCTCCCTACTTAGGGGGCTTTTTCATAAATTATAATATCTGAAAATTCAGTTAAAATGAGGTGATTTTATTAGTGTTAAAATTATTAACGAAAGGTTGATACTAATTCATCATTGTCGTGGAGTAGGTTGGAAAACAATAAATGCCTTTTTCTGTTTTGATCCTTCGCTTTCTTCTATATTTAAAATGACTGTTAAAGATCTAGTTACCACTTTTCGAATGCGGGAAGAATACGCCTCTTTATTTTATGAAGACTTACACTCAACCATTATTTCTACTATCCTTCAAGAATATGATAAGCATAAAATCAAAACAGTAACTGTGTTAGATGATGATTATCCTAAGTTACTTAAAGAAATTTATGACCCGCCATGGGTGCTATATAGCATTGGTGATCTTTCGATTGCAAATAGAATTGGGTTAGCGGTAGTTGGAACTAGGTTTCCTACTAAGAATGGACTTTATAGCCTTGAAAAGATTGTTGTTCCACTTATCAAGCAAGGATGGGTTGTTACAAGTGGTTTAGCTTTAGGTATTGATACACATGCCCATACACTCGCTTGCACACATAATGGGAAAACTATTGCAATTCTTGGAGCTGGATTTTATCACATTTATCCTAAAGAAAACAAATCATTAGCAAGAGAACTCGCTACAAATCATTTATTATTATCCGAATTTCCCCCTTTCAAACGACCTCAAAAATGGCATTTCCCGTTACGGAATCGAATTATTAGTGGACTTAGTATTGGAACTCTAGTTGTAGAGGCTAAGGAAAAAAGTGGGGCACTCATTACAGCTGATCAAGCATTGGAACAGGGGAGGGAAGTGTTTTCAATTCCTGGTTCCATATTAGAGAATAATTCGATTGGAACGAATCATTTAATCCAACAAGGAGCAAAGTTAGTTTTAACATATGAAGATATTTTACTAGGTTATTCGTAAAGAGGGAGTAAAACTATTATAAATTGTCTATTCTGTAGTTATTGTAATATATATTTTAAAAAATATGTTTAATCTAGTTTTTTTATATAGTTAACCGTATAAAGATAACATAAAACCTATAAAATTTAGTTTTTTATAAAAAAGGAACTGAATACCCCTAGTACTATGAATTAGTTAATTTACAAAAAAAAAAATAAAGTGGCATTTAGGCTGAAATTTATCCTTCTTTCATCCTAAATAATTAAGTAATGTTTGACAAATGATAAAATTGTGATTAATAATAGGGAAGATTTTAAAAATACTCTCATGGGGGAGGAAACATATATGGCTGATTATTTAGTAATCGTTGAATCTCCCGCTAAAGCAAAGACGATTGGTAAATATCTAGGAAAAAAATATACGGTTAAAGCATCAATGGGACATGTTCGAGATCTGCCGAAAAGTCAAATGGGAGTGGATGTAGAACAGGAATTTAATCCAAAGTATATTACAATTCGTGGGAAAGGTCCGGTTCTAAAAGAATTAAAAACAGCAGCAAAAAAGGTTAAAAAAGTGTATCTCGCAGCTGACCCGGATCGTGAAGGGGAAGCAATTGCGTGGCACTTAGCGCATAGCTTAAATATTGATGAGACTTCTGAATGTCGAGTTGTTTTTAATGAAATTACCAAACAAGCAATTAAGGACGCTTTTAAAGAACCACGTAAAATAAATATGGATTTAGTAGATGCCCAACAAGCTAGACGTATACTAGATCGACTTGTAGGTTATAACATTAGCCCATTATTATGGAAGAAAGTAAAAAAGGGGTTAAGTGCAGGTCGAGTACAATCTGTAGCGGTGAAAATGATTATGGAACGTGAAAAGGAAATTAAAGCTTTTATTCCTGAAGAATATTGGAGTATACAAGCTTCATTATCTCTAGAGGATGAGGCGTTTGAAGCGAAATTCTATGGGGTAGATGGAAAGAAAGTTGAGTTATCATCTGAACAGGAAGTTAATGAAGTTTTAAGTAAATTAAAAGAGGATTCTTTTATTGTAGAATCAGTTAAAAAGAAAGAACGTAAAAGAAATCCAGTTGCACCATTTACGACTTCATCATTACAACAGGAAGCAGCGCGCAAGTTGAATTTTCGTGCTAAGAAAACAATGATGATTGCCCAGCAATTATATGAAGGTATTGATATAGGGAAAGAAGGTACGGTTGGTTTAATTACATACATGCGTACTGACTCTACTCGTATTTCTGATACAGCAAAAGAAGAAACGAAAAGTTACATCG
The DNA here is from genome assembly GCF_002335805.1 of Bacillus sp. FJAT-45350. Taxonomy (NCBI): domain Bacteria; kingdom Bacillati; phylum Bacillota; class Bacilli; order Caryophanales; family Bacillaceae; genus Bacillus; species Bacillus sp. FJAT-45350. Next base: position 548,567 of record NZ_NISU01000001.1, read on the forward strand.
AAGAAAATTACGGTAAAGAGTATACGCGTCAAGGAACAAGAGTTGTTAAGCAGGATAAAAAATCACAGGATGCTCATGAAGCAATCCGTCCAACATCGGTTTATTATGACCCAAAAACAATTAAAAGCTATTTATCTAGAGATCAATTAAGACTGTATAAATTAATCTGGGAACGGTTAGTTGCTAGTGAAATGGCACCTGCTATTATGGATACAATGACAGTTGATATTAATAATGAAGGTGTAATATTCAGAGCGACAGGTTCTAAAGTTAAGTTTGCTGGTTTTATGAAAGTTTATATTGAAGGAAATGATGACGGTAAAAAAGAAGAAGACCGCTTGTTGCCGAATCTTGAAGAAGGAAATAAAGTGATACAAAATAGCATTGAACCTAATCAACACTTTACGCAACCACCACCAAGATATACTGAAGCAAGACTCGTCAAAACTATGGAAGAGATCGGAATAGGTCGTCCATCTACTTATGCACCTACATTAGACACAATTCAAAGAAGAGGCTATGTTGCTCTTGAGGAAAAACGGTTTGTCCCAACAGAATTAGGTGAAATCGTTTTAGAGCTAATTGTAGAATTTTTCCCTGAAATTCTTGACGTTGAGTTCACAGCTAAGATGGAGAACGATTTAGACTCTATTGAAGAAGGACAACAAAATTGGGTAGGAATTATAGACCACTTCTATACAAATTTTGAAAAGCGTTTAAAAGTTGCAGAAGAACAAATGGAAGAAGTAGAAATAAAGGATGAACCTGCTGGAGAAGATTGTGAAAAGTGCGGACATGAAATGGTTTATAAAATGGGGCGCTATGGGAAGTTTATGGCATGTTCTAATTTTCCAGAATGTCGAAATACTAAGGCTATTGTTAAAGATATTGGCGTTAAATGCCCAACGTGTAAGGAAGGGAATATCGTTGAGCGAAAAAGTAAAAAGCGTCGTACTTTTTATGGGTGTGACAGATTCCCTGAATGTGAGTTTGTATCGTGGGATAAACCTATTGCAAGACCATGTCCGAAATGTGAAAAGATGCTTGTAGAAAAGAAAACGAAAAAAGGTGTGCACGTACAGTGTGTATCTTGTGATTATAAAGAAGAAACAAATTAACAATTCGTGAAAGTTAAGTAAATTTAATTGATTGAAACATTATTCTAGTATATGATGTTAGAGGTTTGATGAAAGGCGATGGAGGGAATACGATTGCAAAAAACACATGTTAATGTCATCGGGGCAGGTCTTGCAGGAAGTGAAGCTGCATGGCAGATTGCCGAAAGAGGCATTCCAGTCAATTTATACGAAATGAGACCTGTTAGACAAACGGCGGCTCATCATACAGATAAATTTGCAGAATTAGTATGTAGTAATTCTTTAAGGGCAAATACGTTAACTAACGCAGTAGGCGTCTTAAAAGAAGAAATGAGACAATTAGACTCAGTTATCATTAAAGCTGCTGATAACTGTTCAGTGCCTGCAGGTGGTGCTCTAGCAGTAGACAGACACGAATTTAGTCAGATGGTAACAGAATCAGTTAAGAATCATCCATTAGTGACAGTTATTAATGAAGAGATAACATCAATACCAGAGGGAATTACAGTAGTAGCCTCAGGACCTCTAACATCAGAAGCGTTATCTTCAGAGCTAAAAAGGTTAACTGGTCAAGATTATTTTTATTTCTATGATGCTGCTGCTCCAATTATTGAAACTGAATCAATTGATCGTTCTAAGGTTTATTTAAAGTCTCGTTATGATAAAGGTGAAGCGGCTTATTTAAATTGCCCAATGACAGAAGAGGAATTTGACCGATTCTATGATGCTTTAGTATCAGCGGAAACTGTACCGTTAAAGGAATTTGAAAAAGAAATCTTTTTTGAAGGGTGTATGCCGATTGAAGTTTTGGCTAAAAGAGGAAAGAAAACGATGCTTTTCGGACCGATGAAGCCAGTAGGGCTTGAAGAACCAAAGACTGGGAAGAGACCATACGCGGTAGTGCAACTACGACAGGATAATCAATCGGGAACATTATACAACATTGTTGGCTTTCAAACTCATTTGAAATGGGGCCCTCAAAAGGAAGTTCTTCAATTAATTCCAGGACTTGAAAACGCAGAAATAGTTCGTTATGGTGTAATGCACCGTAATACGTTTATAAATTCACCGACACTACTGAAAACAACCTACCAATATAGAGAAAATGAAACTCTCTTTTTTGCAGGACAAATTACAGGAGTTGAAGGATATGTGGAATCGGCTGCTTCGGGTCTAATTGCTGGTATTAATGCAGCGAGGTTAGCCCAAGAACAAGAGGTTGTTTCATTTCCTCCAGAAACTATTATTGGTAGTATGTCTGAATATATTACGACAGCAAATTCTAAGAATTTCCAACCGATGAATGCTAATTTTGGTTTAGTGCCACCTTTAGAAGAACGTATTCGTAATAAGAAAGAACGTTATGAAAAGTTAGCTGAGCGAGCATTACAATCAATTCAGAATTTTATGAATAAATTGTAAATTTGTTGTCATGTGTTCAGATGTGTGGTAAGATTTAATGGCTTTGTTAAGGTAGTATGGTTAATGAAAACTTAAAACTAGTATAATTTTAAAAAGAATGTTTAATTTATACAGTTATGACTAAACGCAGACATTGATCACTTACTGTCATTTATGAAGCAGCAGTTTCATCGAAAGCTTAGCTGCTGTTTCTTATGCCTTCATATATGTTTATGTATATATACGCTACTCTACATACCAGTTCTCACCTTAATAAACAATGTTTATCATATTGTACTTTACATGCACTATATTGATTATTAGTTAGGCATTATTACAAATGATGGCATGAGTTCAGTTTTTATTGCTAAAGGAGGATTTCTAATGGAACAAACCTTTCATGCAACAACTATTTTTGCTATACAACATAATGGTAAATCAGCTATGACGGGTGATGGTCAAGTTACGTTTGGTAATGCGGTAGTTATGAAGCATACAGCAAGAAAGGTCAGAAAGATATATCAAGGGAAGGTTCTTGCAGGCTTTGCTGGTTCGGTTGCAGATGCTTTTACATTATTTGAGAAATTTGAAGGGAAGCTTGAAGAATATAACGGTAATCTCCAGAGAGCCGCTGTAGAACTAGCAAAAGAATGGCGTAGTGATAAGGTGTTGAGACGTTTAGAAGCAATGCTTATCGTAATGAACTCAGACGACTTACTCTTGGTATCAGGAACTGGTGAGGTTATAGAGCCAGATGATGGCATTCTTTCAATTGGGTCTGGAGGGAATTATGCTCTATCAGCGGGCCGAGCTTTAAAGAAACACGCAAAAGATATGACAGCAAAAGAAATTGCAGTTGCTGCTCTAGAAACAGCAGGCGAAATTTGTGTATATACCAATGACCAAATTGTTATAGAAGAACTTTGATTGATATTTGAAATTATGGTTCCAATGTATAGTTAAAGCTGAATTAATTAATCCATCTTATGGAGGTTGATTATATGCAAAAAAATTTAACACCTCGTGAAATTGTACAAAAGTTAGACCAGTATATCATTGGGCAAGAAAATGCAAAGAAATCCGTTGCAATTGCTCTCCGCAATAGGTATCGCCGTAGTTTGTTAGCTGATAAATTGCGTGAGGAAGTAACACCTAAAAATATTCTTATGATTGGCCCTACTGGTGTTGGGAAAACAGAAATTGCTAGAAGGCTTGCAAAGTTAGTCGGAGCTCCATTTGTAAAAGTTGAGGCGACGAAATTTACTGAAGTAGGCTACGTTGGTCGAGATGTTGAATCAATGATCCGTGATTTAGTTGAGACATCAGTTAGACTTGTAAAAGAAGAAAAAATGATTTCTGTTCGAGGTACAGCAGAAGAGCACGCAAATCAACGAATGGTTGAATTATTGGTCCCGTCGAAGAAAAAAACGACCCAATACAAAAATCCTTTTGAAATGCTATTTAATCAAGGACAAACAACAACACAGGAAACATCAACAGATCCTTCAGAAGAACAAGACATCAACCAGCGAAGACGACAAATGGCACATAAGTTAGCGTTAGGTGAGCTTGAAGATACTATGGTTACGATTGAAGTAGAAGAGCAGAGCCAAGGCTTTCTAGATATGTTTCAAGGTGCGGGTATGGAACAAATGGGAATGAATATGCAGGATATGCTTGGAAACATGATGCCTAAGAAAAAGAAAAAACGTAAACTACCAGTTAGTGATGCTAGAAAAGTGTTAATTGAGGAAGAAGCACAGAAGCTAATAGACATGGATGAAGTGACACAAGATGCAGTCGACCGTGTTGAGCAACTAGGAATAATTTTTATTGATGAAATAGATAAGGTTGCTGGAAAAAATCAAAATTCGGCAGATGTATCAAGAGAAGGTGTTCAACGGGATATATTACCTATTGTAGAAGGTTCTACGGTAGTGACGAAATATGGTCCAATTAAAACAGATCACATCTTATTTATTGCAGCGGGTGCCTTCCATATGGCTAAACCATCTGATTTAATCCCAGAATTACAGGGGCGTTTTCCGATTCGTGTTGAGTTATCTAACTTAACAGTTGATGATTTTGTGAATATTCTTGTTGAACCCGATAATGCATTAATTAAGCAATATGCAGCTCTATTGGAAACAGAAGGTATAAAAGTTGTATTTTCTGACGAAGCTATTCGTAAGATTGCGACAATTGCCACTGAAGTAAATCAGGATACTGAAAATATAGGAGCGCGTCGACTTCATACTTTACTAGAGCGTCTACTTGAAGACTTATCTTATGAAGCTCCTGATATTACACTTGAGGAGATTGTAATTACCCCTACTTACGTTGAAGAAAAATTATCATCCATAGCGAAAAATAGGGATTTGAGCCAATATATTTTATAGAAATTGCAGGAGGATTTGTAATGAATTTATTAATGAGAACGAGAAAAATTAACGAAATGCTACAAAAATCTAGTGGTCAGCATGTGAATTTTAAAGATATGGCTGAAACTCTACGAGACGCAATAGCAGCTAACATCTTTGTAGTTAGTCGTCGTGGTAAACTACTAGGATTTGCAATTAAGCAAGAAATTGAAAATGAAAGAATGAAGAAAATGCTAGAGGACAGACAATTTCCGGAAGAATATACAACTGGACTGTTTAAGATCGAAGAAACGTCAGCAAATCTTGACATTGAAAGTGAATACACTGCTTTCCCGGTAGAAAATAAAGATTTATTTATGAGTGGATTAACGACAATCGTTCCTATTATTGGTGGGGGGCAGCGCTTAGGTACACTTGTACTGGCTCGATTAAGTGATTCTTTTTCAGATGATGACTTGATTCTTGCTGAGTATGGCGCTACAGTTGTTGGAATGGAAATACTACATGAAAAGACACAAGAAATTGAAGATGAAGCTAGAAGTAAAGCTGTTGTTCAAATGGCAATAAGCTCTCTGTCTTATAGTGAATTAGAAGCTGTTGAACATATCTTTGAAGAGTTAGATGGTAAAGAGGGATTGCTAGTAGCTAGTAAAATTGCAGATCGTGTAGGTATTACTCGTTCAGTAATTGTTAATGCTTTAAGAAAACTTGAAAGTGCTGGTGTAATTGAATCCCGTTCTTTAGGAATGAAAGGTACGTATATTAAGGTATTGAATGATAAATTTTTAGCTGAACTCGAAAAACTTAAAAACGACTAGTACCAAAAAGAGGTTATTCTCTCATCAGATGGAATAGCCTCTTTTTTATGACAACATTGGGTTTATTTTTGTAAAAAATAGTAAATATTCTAGGCGTTTATCCATAGGTTTTGTATTATAATTAAAAATGACATGAGAGTATAGTTTGCTATGTAGATTATTTTTTAGTTTAACTAGGACAATTGTTGTGTTAACGATTAGTTCATTAATTAGGTCTTTCTATTTGTCTAGTTGTTGTTTAAAATGTAAATTAGACAAGATTAGACAAAATGTATAACTTTCGTCTATGGTAATGTACAAATAAGAGCGTCTGTTAAAAGGATGGGATTTACCGATGAATCTATTTACAAATAATACGTTCCAAGCGTTAGAGAGAGGTCTTAATGGTTCAACGTTAAGACAACAAGCGATTTCACAAAATATCGCAAATGTTGATACTCCAAATTATAAAGCAAGGCAAGTAAATTTTAAACATACGTTAGATGAAGCGTTAAACAATCGAATATTATCCGCTAATCGTACAGATGCGAGACATCATGAATTTTCTTCTGCCAATTCTGGTCCACGCATTTCAATTAATAAGAATACAATGTATAATCATAATGGCAATAATGTCGATATTGATCATGAAATGTCGGAACTTGCCAAAAATCAAATTTATTATAATGCATTAATTGACCGAATGAATGGAAGATTTACTAGCTTGCAAACTGCTATTAAAGGAGGGAGATAAATAAATGTCAATCTTTAATGGATTTAATGCAACGGCCTCAGGTTTGACATCTCAGAGATTAAGAATGGATGTTATTTCTTCTAATATGGCAAATGCTGATTCAACCAGAGCTAGAATGGTAGATGGAGAGTGGCAACCTTATAGAAGAAAAATGGTCGTATTACAACCGAACCAACAGAATTTTTCAACTTTCCTTAATAAAGCAATGAATCAATCAAATAGTCCAGGAGAAGGGGTAAAGGTGTCACGTATTATTGAGGACCAAAACCCTTTTAAAATGATTTTTCAACCTGAACATCCCGATGCTAATGAAGAAGGATATGTACAATTACCGAACGTAGACCCTTTGAGAGAAATGGTCGACTTAATGAGTGCGACAAGGTCTTATGAGGCGAATGTAACAACATTAAATGCAACAAAAAATATGCTTATGAAAGCATTAGAAATTGGACGTTAAGGAGTTAAATGATAATGAACATTAATCCTATACAATCTCCCTTTGTAGCAGGCTCTATTACTGGAATTACACCAGCGAAGAGAACACCAGCTGAAGCTCAAGGGGAATTTAAGGCGGCATTAAGTAACGCTATTAATAACGTGAATGAATTGCAAAATTTGTCGGGTAAAAAGACGCAACTTTTGGCTCAGGGAAAAATTGATAATTTACATGACGTAATGATCACTGGACAAAAAGCTAGCGTAGCGCTACAAGCAACAGTAGAAATTAGAAACAAAGCAGTTGAAGCTTATCAAGAAATAATGAGAATGCCAGTATAATTTCTAACATTTCACCCTGGAAGAACGGAGATAATTTCTAATTTAGTAATCTATACGACGTACCATCTATTTTTCAGGGTGGAATTTAAAAGTATTTATTTTAATGTTGTTGTAGGTAGTGGGGAGGGCACATGAACGACAAATTAATGAACTATAAAGAGAAGGTAACAGAATTTTGGAATAGTAGAACCAGTGTTCAAAAAGGTATTATGCTTGGTTCTGTTCTACTCTTAATTATCTTACTTATACTTTTGACCTTTTTCGGAACTAGGTCTAATTTTGTTCCTTTATATAGTAATTTATCTGTTCAAGAAACTGGACAGATTAAAGAAACTCTTGATGCGAGGGGGATTGCGTCACAGATTTCAGACAATGGTACAACGATAAGTGTTCCAGAAACACAAGTTGATGTGCTTAAAGTAGAACTTGCTGCAGAGGGTATACCTAGGAGTGGGAGTATTGATTATACGTTTTTCCAAGATAGAATGGGTTTTGGAATGACAGATAATGAATTCTCGGTCATGGAACGTGCAGCTATGCAAACGGAACTTGCGAATTTAATTCGTAATATAGATGGTGTTAATCGCGCTAACGTTATGATTACATTACCTGAAGAAAGTTTATGGATATCTGATAGTCAGGAAGCGGCGTCTGCTTCGATTGTTTTAGATATTGCTCCAGGATATCAGCTTGAACCGACACAGGTGAAGGCGCTGTTCCACCTTGTCTCTAGAAGTGTTCCGAAGCTAACTACTGATAATATCGTCATTATGAATCAGATGTTTGAGCATTTTGAGTATAATGATGAAAATTCTTCAACAAATACGTTTAGTGCCTATGAACAGCAGAGAAATATTAAACGTGATATAGAGAGAGACCTACAAAGACAGTTGCAGCAAATGCTTGGTACGATGATGGGCCGAGATAAAGTTCTAGTTTCAGTTACAACCGATATTGACTTCACACAAGAGAATCGTGAAGAGCAGTTAGTTACT